>JAODNF010000356.1 GCA_025464915.1 Frankiales bacterium
GTCCGCCCCGTGCTCCACCCCGACCAGCCGCGCCCCGAGCTCCGCACCGAACCGCTCGCGCCCACGACACCCCGCACCGAGCCGGACGCCCTCGGGCCGGTCCGACCACCAGTCCCCACCGGCGTGCCACCGAGACCGAGGCCGCTGCCGCCGCCGCGGACGACCGGGTCGATGCCGTCGCACGAGGGCATGGCCGGCAGTCTCGGGACGACCACCGTCGTGCCCGAGAGCGCGCGCCGCCCGGCGCCCCGGCCCGTGAGCCGGTCCGGCACCGGTGCGCGCGCCCGCCGCGCCAAGCTCGCGGTCAAGCGCATCGACCCGTGGTCGGTGTTCGTGACGAGCTTCGTGCTGTCGCTCCTGCTCGGCGTCATCACCGTCGTCGCGTCGTTCGTGCTCTACGCGGTCCTCAACGCGCTCGGCGTTCCCAGCAGCGTCAACGACAACGTCGGCCCGATCGCCGACAACACGCACCTGCTGACGCAGGGCCGGTTCGTCGGCATCGCGGCGCTGGTGGCGGGCGCCGACGTCGTGCTGCTGACCTTGCTCGCGACGATCGGGGCGATGCTCTACAACCTCGTGTCCACGTTCACAGGGGGTCTGGAGCTCACGCTCGCGGAACGCGACTGACCGGCGGGGCGGAACGCGACCGTCGTTCGTGTACGCTCCTTCACCGCACCCACCGGGGCCTGTAGCTCAGACGGTTAGAGCGCATCCCTGATAAGGATGAGGCCGGAGGTTCAAGTCCTCCCAGGCCCACCAGCACGTCCCACCCGGAGGCACCAGTGCGCAAGCCCGTCGTCCTCGCCGCCCTGCTGGCCGGGGTCGCGGCGCTCGCGCAGCGAGCACGGACCCAGCGCTCCGAGCGCGACGTCTGGAAGACAGCGACCAAGGAACCAGACCTCCGGTAGTCGCCGCCTCGGGGGCCATAGCTCAGCGGTAGAGCAGCGCCTTTGCAAGGCGAAGGTCCGGGGTTCGAATCCCCGTGGCTCCACCCCCCGTTCGCCCGATCGGACGAACCTGACCAATCGGACACATCTGCCAGCGGAGCGAACTTGCCGCCGTTCGGCCCTCACCTTTCGCGGTGACCCTGCCGAAGCACTCTGCAAGCGAGCGACGGCTCGCCTGCGCGGTAGGCACCCAGGCCTGCCGTGACTTGGGGTCAGGTCAAGGAGCGGCCGATGGCCACGCGGCGTGCACGACTGCTGCGCACCTCCAATGTGCGCCCCGTGCGCAGCGCTGTCGCGCTGCTGCTCGGCGCGACCATCAGCGCGTCGGGTTTCGTCGCCCTCGCCACGCCGGCGCACGCCGGCCCGGTCCCGCCGACGATCAGCAGTCCGGTCGCGACCGTGACGTCGAACGACCGCACGCCCCAGGTCGTGTTCTCGGGTCCCGGTGCGCAGTACGAGTGCGCAGCCGTGCTCGGCAGCGCGTCCCCCGGCTACCAGGACTGCTCCAGTCCCTGGAACGCGCCGCTCGGTGCCGACGGCGACTACACCCTCTCCGTCCGGGAGAAGTCGCTCGCCGACGACGGCACGCCCGCCGCCGTCGCCTACACCCTGGACACCGTCGCCCAGCTGAGCGTGGTCGCCCCGCGGAGCCCCGGCAAGGACCCGCGCCCGACGTGGACCGTCTCGACCGAGCCCTCGGGAACGGTCTCCTGCGCCTTGGACGGCGACCCGGCCGTTCCGTGCGCGGGCGGCTTCACGCCGAGCGCGGACCTCGCCGAGGGGCCGCACACCCTGACCGTGACGGCCACCGACCCGGCCGGCAACACGTCCCCTCCCGACTCCAGCACCTACATCGTGGACCTCACCGCGCCCAGCGCTCCGACGGTGACCGGTTCCTCGGGCACCTCCAACGACACCACGCCCACCTGGACGTGGAGCGCAGCCCCCGGCGACACCGCCCTCTGCACGCTGACCTCGCCGTCGGGCACCGGCGCGGAGTCGGCCTGCACCAGCGCGGGTTCGGACACCGAGACCGTCTCGGACGAGGGGGACTACGAGCTCTCGGTCGTCGTGGTCGACGCCGCGGGCAACCGCAGCCCCGCCGGGACAGGCCCCACCTACACCCTCGACTCGACGCCGTCGGCAGCGGCCGTGTTCGGCACCGCCCCCACCAGCCCGAGCACGACGCCCTCCGTGACCTGGACGTTCACGGAGCCGGGAGCCAGCTCCACGTGCCGGCTCGTCGGGGCTGTCCAGGGCGTGCTGTCGGACCAGGTCTGCAGCTCGCCCGCGACCTTCCCGCTCCCGGCCGACGACAGCTACACCCTCGTGGTCGCCGAGCACGACGGGTCGGGCAACTCGGTGTCCGCCACCAGCCCGGCGTCGTACGTGCTCGACACCGCAGGTCCCGCGGCGCCGGCGGTCAGCGCTCCGAGCGGCGTGTCCAACGACGCCACCCCGCACATCACCTGGACGGGCGAGATCCCGAGCACGGCGCTCTGCCGCTGGGAACGGACCGTGGGCGCCGTCGTCACCGACGGAGCCTGGGTCGACTGCGGCGCGCGCTTCTTCGACCCGGTCCTCCCCGGCGACGGCAGCTACGTCTTCCAGGCGCAGCTCACCGACCCGCTCGGCAACGTCGGCGTGATCGGCACCAGCGCGGCGCCCTACGTCTACGACGGCACGGCCCCGGATGCGCCTGTGCTCGTCACGCCGCCCACCCCCGACCTGGACCCGACCCCGACGGTCACGTTCACCCCGGAGGCTCCCGGCGGCACGGCGGAGTGCGCGTTCTGGAGCGGCACCACCGCGCCGGCGACGCCGACCTGGTCGGACTGCACCTCGGGCAGCTTCACGCCCAGCCTGCCGTCCGACGGCACGTGGACGCTCGCCGTCCGGCTCGCCGACGTCGCCGGCAACGTCTCCGCGCCCGGCACGTTCACCTACGACCTCGACACCGCCGCCCCGACACCGGTCGTCATCAGCGGCCCGACCGGCCCCAGCAACGACGTCAACCCCGTGTTCGACCTGGCCAGCGACCCGGGCGACCTCGTCACCTGCCAGGTGTTCCAGGGCATCCCTGCCACTACGCAGAGCGCAACCGGCAAGGTCACGTGCTCCACGACGTACTCGCCCGACCTGAAGACGGTCGCGGACGGCGACTACACCGTGGTCGTCACGGCCAAGGACGGTGCCAACAACACTGCGGTCACCACGTGGCCGTACACCCTGGACACCACCGCGCCGTCGACCCCGGTCATCACCGGGCCTCTCGGCACAGGCAACGACCCCGACCCGACCTGGTCGTTCGCCGTGCAGACGGGCACCAAGGCGCAGTGCCGGCTGGTGCAGGGCGTCTCGGTCAGCGCCTGGAGCGACTGCAGCGACGGCAGCTTCGACGTTCCGGGCATCGCCGACGGCACGTACACCGTGGACGTCGTCGTCACCGACCTGGCCGGCAACGACGCCGCGCTGGGAAGCAGCCCGGTCTACGTCTCGGACCGCACGGCTCCGGCGGACCCAGTCGTCACCGGTCCCACCGGCCCGGGTCACGACGCCACCCCGACCTGGACGTGGACGGGTGAGGCAGGTACCACGGCGACCTGCCGCCTCGACCGGGGCGGCGTCGTGGGCAACCCCGCTGCCTGCAGCGGTGGGACCTTCACACCGACGCTGACGGGCGACACCAGCTACGACGTCGTCGTGCAGCTCACCGACGCGGCGGGCAACACGAGCGCCGCTGTCAGTGCCGGCGAGTACGACCTCGACACGCTCGCGCCGGCCACGCCCACCGTCACCGGCCCCACCGGGCCGTCGCAGACACCGGCAGCCACCTGGACCTGGACCGCCGAGGCCGGTGCCGTCTCGTCGTGCGTGCTGGTGCACGACGGCGTCGCCGGTGCCGGGTTCAGCTGCGCCAGCGGGGACGTGGTCGCCCTCGGCACGGACGGCAGCTACGCCCTGCAGGTCACGGTGACCGACGCGGCGGGGAACGCCAGCCCCCCGGCGACGTCCGCCGGCTACGTGCTGGACCGCGCCGGGCCCGCGGCACCCGTGGTGACGACCCCCCCGAGCCCCGCGTCCGATCGCAGCCCCTCCTTCTCGTTCACGGGCGAGACCGGTGCGACCTTCGAGTGCCGGTGGCTGCAGGGCTCGACGACGGTGAACGACTGGGCCCCCTGCACGTCGCCCTACGTCGGGCAGCTCGGCGCCATGCCGGACGCCGACTACCTGCTGGAAGTCCGGAGCACCGACGTGACCGGCAACACCGGAGCGACGGGCAGCTCGCTGGCCTACCGGCTCGACACGACAGCGCCGGCCGCACCACTGGTCTCCCTCCCCGCCGGCCCGTCCACGGACACCACACCGCTCGTCACCTGGACCGGTGAGGCGGGCGCGACGGCGGTCTGCACCGTGTCGTCGTCCAGCGGCTCGCTCGCTCCCGCGGCGTGTGCCTCCCCGTGGTCGGCGCCGCTGCCTGCCGACGGCTCCTGGACCGTGAGCGTCACGCTGACCGATGTCGCCGGCAACACCAGCCTGCCCGGCACCGCCGGGCCGTACCTGCTCGACACCACGCCGCCGGCTGCTCCTCGCCTGACGGCACCGCGGAGCCCCGACCGCGACCGATCGCCCTCCTGGTCCGGCTCGGTCGGACCCCAGGACACGGCGGAGTGCTCGCTCACCTCGCCCGCGGGACCCGTCTTCGGCTGGACGCCGTGCGCGTTCCCCTACGCCACGCCCCTCGGGACCGGGCCGGACGGCACCTACACGCTGTCCGCCCGCGCGGTCGACGAGGTGGGCCTCACGAGCGCCGTCACCTCCGCCGACTACGTGCTCGACACCGACGGCCCAGCGGCCCCGGTCGTCACCGCCGCCACTCCGACAGGCAGCACCACATCCCCGCAGTTCACGTTCACGGTCGAGGCCGGTAGCACCGCCACCTGCGCGGTGCTCGCGGGCAGCACCGTCGTGCGCGCTGCGGCGTCCTGCACCAGTCCGGTCACGGCGGACCTCACGGGTCAGGCCGACGGCACCTACACCCTGTCCGTCGTCGCGACGGACGCGGCGGGCAACGCCGGCCCCGCCGGCTCGGCGACCTACGTGCTGGACCGGCAGGCCCCGGCAGCGCCAGTGCTGACGCTGACCCCGGCCTCACCCTCCCCGCTCAGCACACCCGCCTTCGGCTTCACGGCCGAGGCGGGAGCAGACACGACGTGCACCGTCGTCGGCGCTGCCGCGGGACTCGTGCAGTCGGGCCCCTGCACGAGCCCGTTCACCCCCAGCCTGCCTGCCGACGACACCTACACGATCAGCGTCACCGCGACCGACGCCGCCGGCAACACCGGACCGGCCGTGACGGTCACGTACGTGCTCGACACGAGCGCCCCCGCGGCGCCGGTCCTGATCCCGCCGGCCTCGCCGAGCCAGAGCACCACTCCGCGCTGGGGCGTCACCGCGCCGGAGGGCACCGTGCAGTGCCAGCTGTCCTTCGGCTCGACCACGGTCGTCGACTGGACGGACTGCACCTCGGGCTTCGTGACGACGATCTCCGGGTCGGACGGCACGTACGTGCTCTCGGCCCGCACCATCGACGGCGCGGGCAACGCCTCGGCCGTGGCGACCAGCAGCTACGTGCTGGACCGGACAGCTCCCGCAGCCCCGACCTTCGCCACGCCTGCGTCCCCGAGCAACGACCGGCAGCCGTCCTGGTCGGTCACCGGCAGCGAGGACGGGCTGACCGCGACGTGCTCCCTCGAGGGACCGCCCGGGACCTCGCGGTCGGTCTCCTGCACCGCGCCCACGAGCGGCGCGCCGGTGGTCATCGACCTGGCGACGGCGCCCGACGGCAGCTACACCCTCACCGCGACGGTCAGCGACGCCGCCGGCAACACCGCGACGGCGACGTCAGCCGCCTACGTGCTCGACACCACGCCGCCGAGCACCGTCCTCATCACCGCGCCCCCGAGCCCCGGCTCGCGCCGCATCGTGATGTGGACGCTCACCGGCGACGTCGACGCGTCGTTCGAGTGCCGACTGCTGGGCCTGCCCTCGGCGAGCGCGAGCTTCGTGCCTTGCGGGTCGGGCTCGCCCGGCACCGGCAGCTTCACCGCAGACCTGACGACAGCGAGCGACGGGGACTACACGCTGCAGGTGCGCACGCACGACTCGGCCGGCAACATCTCGGCCGTCACGTCGAGCTCGTACACCCTGGACACCCTGGCACCGTCCACGCCGATGGGCCTGGCGGCCGGACGGCCGTCGCCGAGCAACGTCCCCACGGTCACGTGGACGTTCTCGCTCGACGCGGACAGCACCGCACTGTGCCAGCTGCTCTCCAGCACCGCCGTGATCACTCAGGAGCAGCCCTGCAGCTCGCCGCGCGTCACCGACCTGACCGGCCTGCCCGACGGCACCTACTCGCTGTCGGTCCGGGCCCAGGACGCCGCGGGCAACCTGAGCGCACCCACGTCCGCGGACTACGAGCTGGACCGCGCAGCACCGAGCCCGCCGGTCATCACCAAGACACCGGGGTCACCGAGCCCGGAGACCGACCCGGAGTGGACCGTCTCCACGAGCGACGCGTCCGACGTCCTGTCCTGCCGGCTCGTCGGACTCGCGGGATCCGACTGGGCACCGTGCAGCACCAGCGTCGCCTACCACCTGGCACCGGCCACCTCGGGCAGCTACACCCTGCAGGTCAGGGAGACCGACGCTGCCGGAAACGTCTCCCCGGTGACGTCCGCCGAGCCCTACGTGCTCGACAGCAACGCGCCGTTCCCGCCCGTGGTGAACCCGCCGGCCGCCTCGCCCGGCAACTCCCTGCGGCCGGTCTTCAGGATCTCGCCCGGTTCCGGCACCGGCGCCGACATCACGTCCATGACGTGCACCGTGACCCGCTTCGACGGCCAGCCGGCCTCGGCCACGCCGTGCGCCTTCGGTCGCAGCACGGTCGTGCTCACGGGTGTGGCCGCGAGGGCGCAGGGTCCCGTCACCCTGGCCGTCCAGGTCCGCGACGACGCGGGCAACGAGAGCGGCAGCGCCTCCGCGACCTACCTCTACGACGCGGTCCCGCCGGCCCCGGCACAGTTCCGCCCGCTCGCCGCGGACGTCGGCACCAGCCCTCGCGTCACCTGGGCCTTCGGCGAGCCGGCCGGGTCCAGCCTCCTGCGCGCGGACCAGCGCACGTCCGACCTCCTCGCCACCTCGTCGGTCGGCTCGGCCTCGGTGAGCTTCTCCTGCCAGCTGCTCCTGGGAACCGGTCGCCCGGACCTGACGAAGGCGCGCGCGTGCCGCTCCCCGCACACCGAGCTGCTGACCCAGGCAGGCACCTGGACCCTGTGGCTGTGGGCCGTCGACGCAGCGGGGAACCGCGCCACGCCCGTCGCGTCGAGGTACACCTTCATCTCGCCCGTCCCGGCCGTGACGGACCTGCGCACCCCTGCCGGTGGTCCTGACAGCCACCCGTCCTGGACGTTCACGGTTCCGGCCGGCTACTCGGCCGTCTGCCTGCTCACGAGCCCGAGCGATGCCGTGCTGGCCACCAGCACCTGCTCGAGCGGCCGCTTCACCGCGGACCTGTCCCGCCAGCCGCACGGCGCCTACACGATCGCCGTGCAGCTGCTCAACGCCCGTGGCGACGAGGGCCCGTACACGCGCAGCACGCCCTACGCGTTCAAGGCCAGTGCGTCCGGTCCCTCGACGAGCGGCCCGCGCACGCACTCGACGCCACCGACGGTGAACCCGGGTCCGCGGGCCGTGGTGCCCCCGGCTCCCCGGCCGGGTCACCTTCCCCCTCTCACCAACGGGACGCCCGTGTCGCACGTCGCGCCGCCCGAGAGCAGCCACACCGGTACGTCCAACGGGGGGGCCCGCGCCATCTCGGTCCCGGCGCCCGGTGGCCTCATCACGAAGGAAGCCACCAAGGCGATCGGCAAGACCCTTGCCCAGGTGGCCCAGAAACCGACGATCCCCCTCCTGCTGCTCGGAGTCGTGGTTGGCTTCCTGCTGCTGCAGAACCGCATCGATCGACGTGACCCCAAGCTCGCCTCGGCCCCGGTAGGCGCGGAGCCGGAGCTCGACTTCGGACCCGTCCAGGGAAGAACTGGAGGTGCCCCCGCATGACCCGCGTCGCAACGCTCCCCGGGGACGCCGTCCCCGTCACCGAGCGCTTCCGCATCACGCAGTACCTGCGGATCGCCCTGGTCGGTCTCGTGCTGCTCTGCAAGGCCCTCGCGCCGGACACGCTCCTGCCCGATCGCCACGACCTCGTGCCGTGGACCTTCGTGCTGCTGGGTGCCACCGTCCTCGCCGAGCTGGTGTCGCGCGTGCTGCCCCGCCGTACCGTGCTGCTCTTCAGCGGCATGCTGATGGTCGACGGCCTCTGGCTGGCCTGGGCCGCCTACCTCACGGGCGCGACCACCAGCCCGCTGCGGTACGCCATGCTGCTGCACCTCGGAGCCGTGTGCCTGCTCGCGTCCTACCGGACCGGCATCAAGCTCGCCGTGTGGCACTCGCTGCTGCTCTTCACGATCCGCAACATGATCGCCGGCACGGTGCTCACCGAGACGTCCCCGTCGAAGCTGTCGGGCTACGGCTCGGCCGACCACCGGCTCGCCATCTTCATCGTCGTGCTGTGGCTCGTCGCCATCTCGACCAGCACGCTGTCCGCCATCAACGAGCGAGAGCTGCGCCGCCGTCGCGGTGACCTCGAGGCGCTCACCAGCCTGGCCGAGCAGATCGAGCGAACCGACGACTCGAGCTCGGTCGCCCGCACCCTGCTCGACGCGGCCGTGACCACCTACGGCTTCCCGCGGGGCGTCGTCCTCGCCTCGGCCGAGGGGCACCTGCCGGTGCTCGCGTCGTACGGCTTGGACGAGGACCTTGCCCGCCGTCCCGGCCGCCCGGGCCCGAGCCTGGTCATCAAGCAGGCCCACGATGCCAAGCAGACGGTGCTCGTCCGCGGCCTCGACGTCGAGGCCGACCCGTGGCTGGCCCGGTTGCTCCCCGGCGCGAACAACCTCGTCGTCGTCCCGCTGTCCGCGGAAGGCCGTTCCCTCGGGGCACTGGTCGTCGAGCACACCAGCGGGATCCGCATCCAGCGCAGGGTCGTCACCGGCCTGGAGCGGTCCGCGTCCTACGCCGCCCTCGCGCTGCGCAACGCCTGGCTGCTCGAGCAGGTCCAGCGCCTCGCCGCGACGGACGGCCTCACCAAGATCGCCAACCGTCGCACCTTCGAGGCGACCCTCGAGCGTGAGGTGGCCCGCGCCACCCGCAGCGCCGAGCACGTCAGCCTCGTCATGGTCGACATCGACCACTTCAAGGCGCTCAACGACACCCATGGCCACCAGGCCGGTGACGAGGTGCTCCGCAACGTGGCGGCCGCGCTCTCCTGCGAGTGCCGCGACTTCGACACCCCGGCCCGCTACGGCGGCGAGGAGTTCGCGATCATCCTGCCGGGCTGCGGCCCGGAGGAGGCCCGCGACATCGCCGAGCGGCTGCGCCGCTCGGTGTCTCAGGCGCCCTCGATCGTCCCGATCACGGCCTCCGCGGGAGTGGCGACCTACCCGTCGCACGCCGGCGACGCCGACACCCTGGTCCGTGCGGCTGACGAGGCCCTCTACCGCTCCAAGCACGCGGGCCGCAACACGACCTCCATGAGCGAGGGCGTCCCACCCGAGGCACAGGTCGACGCGCTGCTCCGGCGGGCAGTCAGCCAGCGCCTCGGCCGGCCCGTCACCAGCGAGGACGGCGACCTCCTGGCGCCGACGCCTAGAGTGAACGGCGACTGACACGCCTTCACGACAGGAGCCGCCCTCGTGGCCACCGAGCTGTTCGCAACCCTCTCCACCAACCGCGGCGACATCCGGGTCCAGCTCTTCCCGGACCACGCGCCCAAGACGGTGAAGAACTTCGTCGGGCTCGCTGACGGCACCGGTGAGTGGACCAACCCACGGACCGGCACGAAGGGCGAGGGCCCGCTCTACGCCGGCACCGTCTTCCACCGCGTCATCGACGGTTTCATGATCCAGGGCGGGGACCCGCTCGGCACGGGAACCGGCGGCCCGGGCTACCGATTCAACGACGAGATCCACCCGGAGCTCCAGTTCTCGAAGCCCTACCTGCTCGCGATGGCGAACGCCGGACCCGGCACCAACGGCTCGCAGTTCTTCGTGACGGTCGCGGCCACCCCGTGGCTCAACACCAAGCACACCATCTTCGGTGAGGTCGCCGACCAGGCGAGCCGCGACGTCGTCGACGCCATCGCGAAGACCGCCGTCGGTGCGATGGACCGCCCCCGGGAGGACGTCGTCATCAACGCGATCGAGATCGAGCAGGTCGAGAGCTGACGGAGAGCCAGGCTGCGCCGGTCTGCTACCGGCACGGCGACCGCGAGACGTTCGTCAGCTGCACCCGCTGCGGCAACCCCATCTGCCCGGACTGCATGAAGCCCGCCTCCGTCGGGTTCCAGTGCCCGGACTGCGTCAAGGCCGGCAGCAAGAGTCTGCGGCCGGTCAAGGCGGCGTACGGCGGTCGGGTGCGGCAGGTCCCGTACGTCACGTACGGCCTGATCGCGATCAACGTGATCATGCTCGTGGTGACGACCCGGGCCGGCGGCTCCCTGCTGGGCGGGACCCCGGTCAGCGACCTGTTCGCGAAGCTGGCCCTGCGGCCGTGCCCGAGCGTGCCGGGAGGCTCATGCCAGGGCGGCGTGGCGCAGGGCGACTACTACCGGCTGCTCACGTCGATGTTCCTGCACTTCGGGATCATCCACCTGGCCCTGAACATGTACAGCCTCTACCTGCTCGGGCCCACGCTCGAGCAGGCCTTCGGCCAGGTCCGGTTCGGAGCGACGTACCTGCTCGCCGGCCTCGGCGGCGCGGCGCTGTCGTACGCCCTCGGCGACGTCAACGAGCTCGGAGCCGGCGCGTCCGGTGCGGTCTTCGGCCTGTTCGGCGCGTTCTACGTCCTGGGCCGCAAGCGGCGGCTGGACGTCAGCTCGATCACGGTAACCATCGCGATCAACCTGTACTTCAGCTTCCAGTTCTCCGGCTACATCGACTGGCGGGCGCACGTCGGCGGCCTGCTCACCGGTGCCGCCGTCGGCTGGGTCGTGGTCTACAGCCCCGACACCAGGCAGCGGACCGCCTACCAGGCGGGTGGGATGCTGCTCGCTGCGGCCGTGGTCGTCGCGGTCGTCGCCGCCCGGACCGCTCAGCTCGCCTGACGCAGCTGCTCGAGCGCGGCCAGCACGTCCTCGACCGGCGATCCGAGCCGACGGGCGGTCAGCACGACCAGCCGGTCTCCGAGGTCGATCTCGAGCAGCGGGGTACGGCGGTCGCGGACCTCACGCAGGCGCTCCACCTGCTCCCAGCTCGCTCGGTCGCGTCGTACCCCTGACACGACCTCGAGCCCGTCGGGGTCCGCGGTCAGGACCGGGCGCAGCAGCAGGTCCCGCGCCGCGAAGGCCAGCAGCGCCAGCGCTGCGGGCAGCACGAGCACCCAACCGGGCCGCTCGACGAGGGGCAGGGCCGCCAGCAGGCCGGCCCCGACCCCAAGTTGTCCACAGGCCCACGGCAGCGCCGGCTGCCAGGTCCGCGATATCCCCACTGTGGGTATCTCCTGGGGAGAACTACAACCGTGTAAGAACGCCTAGCGCCACTGCGTGGACATCGCGAAGCCGGCCACGATGAAGCCGAAGCCGATCAGCAGGTTCCAGTTGCCGAACTCGCCGATGAGCGGCGTGCCCGTGCTGCCCATGTAGTAGACGACCAGCCACGCCACACCGAGGATCATCAGGCCGAGCATGAGGGCCGGGACCCACACCGGGCTCGGGCCCTTCTTGCGGGTCGCGGCGGCAGCGGGCGGCGGGACGTAGACGGCCTTCTTCCGCTTCTTGGACTCGGGCACGTCGTGGACCTCCTGGTCGCTGCTTGTCGGGTTAGCGTATCGGAGTGAGCTCGCGCGGGAGGGTCTGGCGAGCGCTCGTCCCCGTGACGGCGCTGCTCGGAGGGCTGCTGTTCGCGACCAGCGCGTCGACGGCGCAGGGCACCGACCTGCGGGGCGGCCGGTTCTCCGACCTGACCGAGCTCATCGACGCGTCGAGCAAGAGCGTCGCGAAGCAGGAGAAGCAGGCCGCGAAGCTGCGCGCCGAGGTCGAGCAGGCGACCCAGGCCGCCGCCGCCGGCTCGTCGACCATCGCGAACGAGAAGGCCTTCGGCGACCAGCTGCTGCCGGGCGCCGGCCTGACGGCCGTCAAGGGCCCCGGGCTCACCGTCTCCCTCGACGACGCGCCTCCCACGGCCGCCGGAGCGGCGCCCGCCAGCGACAACCCCGACGACCTGGTCGTCCACCAGCAGGACGTTCAGTCCGTCATCAACGCGCTCTGGTCGGGTGGTGCGGAGGCGATGACGCTCATGGGCGAGCGCATCGTCTCCACCAGCGCCGTCCGCTGCGTCGGCAACACCCTGCTCGTGCAGGGCAGGCTCATCGGTCCGCCGTTCGTGATCTCCGCCATCGGCGACACCCGGGGAATGCGGGCGGCCCTGCAGGTCGAGCCGGGCGTGGCGCTGTTCCAGCAGTACGTCGACGAGTACCGCCTGCGCTTCGACGTGATTGCCGAGCACGAGCTGCACCTCCCGGCCTACGCCGGCCCGATCGACCTGCCGCACACGGCCGCGCCATGAGCACCGGGGCACCGGCGGGTACCGCGGACCAGGTCCGCCGGCTGGCCCGGGGCCTCGGGCAGACGCTCGTCACCCTCGGCGTCGTCGTGCTGCTCTTCTGCGTCTACGAGCTCTACATCACGAGCCTCTACACGAAGAAGGAGCAGCACGACCTCGGCAAGGGCCTGGACCGCACCTGGGCGCAGGCGCCCCCGCCCAACCCCAGCAAGCCGCTCCCCTACGACGTCGGCAAGGGCATCGCCCGGATCTGGCTCCCGACGCTGCACCAGCACTTCGTCGTCGTCGAGGGCGTCGGGCGCGAGGACCTCAAGAAGGGCCCGGGCCACTACCCGACGAGCGCCCGGGTCGGCGCCATCGGGAACGTCGTCATCAGCGGCCACCGCACGACCTACCTCGCGCCCTTCAACCGGGTGGACGAGCTGCACGACGGCGACGCGGTGGTCCTGGAGACGCAGGGCTTCTGGTACACGTACACCGTCACCGGCGAGACCGTCGTCAAGCCGACGGCCATCGAGGTCACCTACCCGGTCCCCGGTCACAAGGGGCAGCGGCCCGCGAGACGGCTGCTGACGCTGACCACCTGCAACCCCAAGTACAGCGCCAGGACCCGGCTCATCGTCCACGGCGTGCTCTCGGCAGCCCTGGCCAAGGCACCCGGTGTCGTCCCGCCGGCCCTCGCGAAGGAGCTCGGCTGATGTACGTCTGGCTCTGGCGGCACCTGCCCGGCCCGCTCGCCGTCCGGCTGCTGCAGCTGCTCGCCCTGCTCCTGGTGGCCGTCGCGCTGCTGATGCTGGTCGTCTTCCCCTGGGTCGAGCCGCAGCTGCCCTGGAACGACGTCACCGTGAACGGCCAGTAGCCGGAGCGCTGAGCCGTTCGGGCGAGGGCCGTGCCACCGGCGGCGGAGCCTGCCCGGGTACCGGATCTGCCACACTTGTCGCTGGCCCTCGGGCTCCCTTTTCTTTCCTGCTACTCAGTTGTGCGTGCACTCCTGTGCACGGAGAGGCGTCGTCGTGCCCGGCCCCAGCCCGTCCCCCGTGAAGAAGACTGCCGCCAAGACAGCGCCAGCAAAGCCAGCGCCGGCCAAGAAGGCGCCGGCCAAGAAGGCGCCGGCGAAGCGAGCCGCTGCCCAGGCTGCACCGGCGAAGGCCCGGGTCTCGGTCGAGAAGGCAGCGCCCGCCGAGAGGACGGCGCCGAAGGCGAAGGCGTCCTACGCCGGCAAGCCGTGGGTCGCGCAGTACCCGAAGGGCGTGCCCGCGACGTACAACTTCCCGACGTCGCCGCTGACCCGGCTGCTCGACGACGCGACTGCGTCCTACCCCACGCACGTCGCCCTGTCGTTCCTCGGCGCGAAGACGACGTACAAGGAGCTCAAGGAGCACGTCGACCGCTTCGCCGGCGCGCTCAGGGGACTCGGCGTGAACAAGGGCGACCGGGTCGCCCTCGTGCTGCCGAACTGCCCGCAGAACGTCATCGCGTTCTTCGCCGCGTTGCGCATCGGCGCGGTCGTCGTGCAGCACAACCCGCTCTACACCGAGCCGGAGCTGAAGCACCAGCTGGCGGACTGCGGAGCCAAGGTCGTCGTCGTCCTCGACCGCGTCTACGACAAGGTCGCGAAGGTCAAGAAGGACACCTCGGTCGAGACCGTCGTGACGACGTCGCTCGCCGACTGGCTCCCGCGCGGCAAGCAGCTGCGGCTCAAGCTGCCGGTGAAGAAGGCGCAGAAGGCCCGCGCCGAGCTGTCCGCGGTGCTGCCGCGCGGCGCCCAGGTCCAGGACATGAGCGACCTGATGAAGGCGGCCACCCCGGTGACCCGGCAGGAGCCGCTCGAGGGCGGCGACCTGGCGCTGCTGCAGTACACGGGCGGAACGACCGGCCTGGCCAAGGGCGCGAAGCTCAGCCACGCCAACCTGGTGAGCAACGCCTACATGAACCGGCTCTGGGACGTCGAGGCCAAGGGCGGCAAGGAGATCACCCTCGCGGCGATCCCGCTGTTCCACGCCTACGGCCTCACCGTCGCGATGACCGACACGATCCTGCTGGGCGGCACCCTCGTGCTCGTCCCGAAGTTCGACGTCGAGCAGGTCATCGACACGATCGTCTCGCAGAAGCCGACGCTGTTCCCTGCGGTCCCGCCGATCTACAAGGCGATCGCCGACCACCCGAAGGCGCGCACGTCCGACCTGCGCAGCATCCGGCTCTGCGTCTCCGGGGCGATGAAGCTGCCCGTCGAGATCGCCGAGCACTTCACCCGGGTCACGGGCGCCCTGCTCGTCGAGGGCTACGGCATGACGGAGACGTCGCCCTCGACCCACGCCAACCCGACCGACGGCAAGGGCAAGGCCGGCTCGATCGGCCTCCCGCTGCCGGGCACGCTGGTCAAGATCGTCGACCAGGACGACTCGTCGAAGCTGGTCCCCGTGGGGCAGCCGGGCGAGCTGGCGATCTCCGGCCCGCAGGTCTTCTCCGGCTACTGGAACCGCGACGACGTCGACGGGGTCTTCACCAAGGACGGCTACATCCTCACGGGCGACGTCGCGGTCATGGACGAGGACGGCTACTTCTTCATCGTCGACCGCAAGAAGGAGCTCATCATCGCGGGCGGGTTCAACATCTACCCGTCCGAGGTGGAGGAGGTCCTGTTCGCGCTGAAGGGCGTGCAGGACGCAGTCGTCGTCGGCATACCCGACAAGTACCGCGGCGAGACCGTGAAGGTCTACGTCGTGAAGGCTGCCGGCGCGAAGCTGACCGAGGACGACGTCGTCGCGCACTGCGCCGCGTCCCTCACCGCCTACAAGGTGCCCAAGCTCGTCGAGTTCCGCACCGAGCTGCCGCGCAACACCGTCGGCAAGGTCCTGCGCCGTGTCCTCGTCGAGGAGGAGAAGGCCAAGCAGGCCGGCGCCGCCGAGAAGCCCGGGTCCGTCCCGTCCTCCGCGCCGAAGGCCGTCGCCGCTCGCGCCGCTGCCGCGCGGGCTCCCGCGTCGGTGAAGAAGGCTGCGGCGACGGCTCCTGCGAAGAAGGCGGCGCCCGCCAAGAAGGCGGCCCCCGCGAAGAAGGCGGCGGCCAAGGCTCCCGCCAAGAAGGCCGCCCCGGCGAAGAAGGCCCCCGCCAAGCGGACCTGACCCCCTTCGCTTCGACCGGGCGGATAGCCTCGAGGCATGGCTCGGATCCTGGTCGTCGACAACTACGACAGCTTCGTCTTCAACCTGGTGCAGTACCTGAACCAGCTCGGCGCCGAGACGGTCGTCAAGCGCAACGACGAGGTGGCAGCCAAGGACGTCGAGGGGTACGACGGGCTGCTGCTGTCGCCCGGTCCCGGTACCCCTGAGGACGCCGGCGCGTCCATCGAACTCGTCGGCGCGTGCGAGGACAGGGGCGTGCCGCTGCTCGGGGTCTGCCTCGGGCACCAGGCGATCGCGGTCGCGCACGGCGCGACGGTCTCGCGGGCACCGGAGCTGCTGCACGGCAAGACCAGCGAGGTCACGCACCAGCACGCCGGTGTGCTGCACGACCTTCCGTCGCCCTTCACCGCGACCCGCTACCACTCCCTGGCGGTCGAGGAGGACACCCTCCCCTCCGAGCTGAAGGTCACCGGCCGCACGGCGTCCGGGGTCGTGATGGCGCTGCGGCACCGCGACCTGCCGGTCGAGGGCGTGCAGTTCCACCCCGAGTCGGTGCTCACCCAGGGCGGTCACCTCCTGCTCGCGAGCTGGCTGCGCCAGTGCGGTGACGACCACGCCATCGACCTCGCGCCGGCCCTGTCCGAGCGGGTCGAGGCCAAGCGCCTCGCCGCCTTCGCCTGAGGCGCCGCGCCGCGGCACTGTGCGGGCTCCCCGCGTGCGTCCACGCGAGAGATCCGCACAGTTCTCGCCGCGACGCGGCACTGCGCGGGCTCCCCGCGTGCGTCCACGCGAGAGATCCGCACAGTCGCGGCGAGATCAGGGCGTTGGCGTGACGACCGGCGTCGGTGGCGCGGGAGTCGGTGACGGCGCGGGGGCGGGCGGCGCCGGCGGCGGTCCGGCCGGGTCGTAGGCCACGTCGATCTGGATGTCGGAGCCGACGTCGGCATAGCTCTTCGGCAGCGACTGCCCGACGACCGTGCCCGGCGAGACGGTCGTCGTGGGGATGCCGCGCACCGCGATGCCGAAGCCCGCGGCGCCGAGGATCGCGACGGCCTCGTCCTGGCTGAGCGTGCGCACGTCCGGGACCAGGTTGGTGCCCGATGTGAAGGCGACGGCCACGACCGGCTGGGGCTTGCCCGGGATCACCGGCGCGATCTGGATGCGGGCGCCGGGCGCCGGGTTGGTGCCGAGCACGATGCCCTTGGGGGCGTTCATCGGGTGCGGGTCGAGGCGGTACTTCAGGTGCAGCGCCTCGAGCGCGTTGATGGCGTCGGTGGTCGACAGGCCCTGGAGGTTGGGCACCGCGCTGAGGTCCGGCCCGCGCGAGACCACGAGCGAGATCGCGGAGCCCTTCTTGATGAGGAAGTTCGCGTCGGGCACCTGGTCCGCGACCGTCCCGGCGGAGTGCACGACATCGGCCCGCGACGTGACGTCGTGCACGACGAAACCGGCTGACGCCAGCTGCTGGATCGCGTCGTCCTGCTTGAGGTTGACGACGTCCGGTGGCTTCACCAGACCGGTCGGTGTCCCGAGCAGGGTGTGCACGAAGATCCCGCTGAGCACGGCGAGGACGATCGCGAGCGCGCCGGCGACGGAGTAGACGACCACACCGCTGCGTCGTCGCTGCGGCGCCTCCCACACCTCGTCGACGGCCACCTGCTCGAGCAGGGGCGTCGCGTGCACCGGCTTGCCGGCAACCGCGCGCAGCAGGTCCTCGCGCATCACGTCGGCCGACTGGTAGCGGTTGGCCGGGTTCTTGGCCATCGCCTTCAGGACCACGGCATCGACGTCCGATGGCAGGGTGCTGTCGAACTCCGACGGCGGCTTCGGGTCCTCGCGCACGTGCTGGTAGGCGACCGCCACGGCGGAGTCGCCGGTGAACGGCGGCGAGCCGGTGATGAGCTCGTAGAGCAGGCAGCCGGCCGAGTAGATGTCCGAGCGCGCGTCGACGTGCTCCCCGCGGGCCTGCTCGGGTGACAGGTAGGCGGCGGTCCCGATCACGGACTCGGTGCCCGTCATGGTCGACTCGTTGCCGGCAGCGGCGCGGGCGATGCCGAAGTCCATCACCTTCACCTCGCCGCGCGAGGTGAGCATGACGTTGGCCGGCTTGATGTCGCGGTGCACCATGCCGGCGTCGTGCGCGACCTCGAGGGCGGAGCAGACGTCGGCGGTGACCTCGAGCGCCCGCTGCGGGAGCAGCCGCCCCTCCGTCGTCAGGACGTCCCGGAGCGTGCGGCCGTCGACGTACTCCATGACGATCCAGGGCACGCCGCGGCCGTCCTCGCCGGTGTCGTAGACGGCGACTACCGAGGGCGCGTCGAGTGCCGCCGCGGACTGCGCCTCGCGTCGGAAGCGGGCCTGGAACAGCGGGTCGGTCGCGAGGTCCGGGCGCAGGCACTTCACGGCGACGTCACGGTCGAGCCGCACGTCCTTGCCGTGCCACACCTCGGCCATGCCACCACGGCCGATGACCTCGCCAAGCCGGTAGCGGCCCCCCAGCAGCTCGCTCACTGGGGTGTCTTCACGGGTGCACAATCGCTTCCATCACCGCGCGGGCGACGGGTGCCGCCACCTTGCCGCCGGTGGTCTCGGCGTCCTTGCCGGTGACCCCGCCGTCCTCGACGACGACCGCGACGGCGACGACCGGGTTGACGGCGGGCGCGAACCCGATGAACCAGGCATGGGGCGGTACGCCGTCACCGTGCTGCGCGGTGCCGGTCTTGCCCGCAACGGTGACGCCGCTGATCTGCGCGTTCGTCCCCGTCCCCCGCTGCACCACGGCCACCATCATGGAGGTGAGTGCCTTGGCCACGTCGGACGACACGGCGTTGCGGTAGAGGCGCGGCTCGCTCGACGAGAGCTCGGACAGGTCGTCGGAGAGCACCGACCGGATCAGGTACGGGCGCATCACCGTGCCGCCGTTGCCGATGCCCGCCGCGACCATCGCCATCTGCAGCGGCGTCACGCGCACGTCGTACTGGCCGATCGAGGACTGCGCGGTCTGCGCCTTCGTGATGTCGGTCGGGAAGACCGACGCGGCGACCGGCTGCGGCAGGTCGAGCGAGTCGTCGCCGAACCCGAAGGCCTCCGCCTGCTGCCGCACGACGTCCTGCCCGAGCCGCATGCCGAGGGCGCCGAAGGCGGTGTTGCAGGAGATGACGAGCGCGTCGACGAGGGTGGTGGTCGTCCCGTCTCCGCAGGTCTCGCCGCCGAAGTTGCGCAGGTTCGCGGTCGTGCCCGGCAGGTCGAGGACCGTCGGTGACGGGATGCGCGTGGACGGGGTGAGGCCGTGGGAGAGCGCGGCCGCCGACGTGATCACCTTGAAGGTCGAGCCCGGCGGGTAGGTCGACTGGACCGCGCGGTTGGTCATCGGGTCGTCGTCGGCGTGGAGGAGCTTGCTGTACTCGGCCCGGATCGCCTTGCCGTCGTGGGTCGAGACGAGCGCCGGGTCGAACGAGGGACTGGTCGCCTCGGCGAGGATCGCGCCGGTGCGTGGGTCCAGTGCCACCACCGCACCGCGCTTGCCGGCGAGCCCCATGTAGGCCGCCTTCTGCGCCTTGTCGTTGAGGGTCAGCTCGACGGTGCCGCCCTAGATCTGGCGGACGGTGATGTAGTCCGACAGCCGGCGCACGAGCAGCCGCTCGTCGTCGCCGGACAGCACCGAGTTCTCCTGGCGCTCGACGCCGGTGTAGCCGTAGACGAAGGAGGCGAAGCCGGAGACGGGGGCGTAGATCGCGCCGCCCGGGTAGGTGCGCAGGTACTTCAGGGCGTCGGTCGTCGGGATCGACTTCGCGATCGCCTGGACGTCCTTGCCGGTGCCGACCACGATCGGGCCGCGCTCCCGGTCGTAGGTGCGCAGCAGCACCCGTCGGTTGCGCGGGTCGGTGCGGTAGTCCTTGGCCTTCACGACCTGGATCCAGTTGACCTGCAGCATCAGCAGGCCGAACAGCAGCATGCAGGCGACGCCTACTCGACGAAGGGGGCGGTTCACGCGCGCCTCACCACGGTCGTGCGCGCCTCGGCCAGCTGGGCGCGGGCTGTCGCGGGCGAGACCGGTGCCGGTGCCGGTCGCCGCCCGGCGTCGCTGATGCGCAGCAGCAGCGCGACCAGCACGTAGTTGGTGACGACGCTGGACCCTCCGTACGACAGGAACGGCAGGGTCACGCCGGTCAGCGGGATGAGGCCGGTGACGCCGCCGACGATGACGAAGACCTGCAGCGCCAAGGAGAACGCGAGGCCACCGGCGAGCAGCTTGCCGAACGAGTCGCGGCACCCGACGGCAGCCCGCAGGCCGCGCGCGACGACGAGCAGGAACAGCACCAGGACCGCCATCACTCCCACCAGGCCGAGCTCCTCGCCGACGGCCGCGACGATGAAGTCGGTCTTGGCGTACGGGACGGTGTTGGGGGAGCCCTCGCCGAGGCCGGTGCCGAAGATGCCGCCTGTGCCCATCCCGAAGAACCCCTGCACGATCTGGTAGCCGTTGCCGCTGGAGTAGGAGAACGGGTCGAGCCAGGTGTCGACCCGCTTCTGCACGTGCGGGATCGCGGAGTAGACGATGAAGCTCGACCCCAGGAACATCGTCAGTCCGATGAGCAGCCAGCTCACCCGCTCGGTCGCGATGTAGAGCATCGCCACGAAGATGCCGAAGAACAGCAGCGAGCTGCCGAGGTCGTTCTCGCGCACGAGCACCAGGATCGAGAAGCCCCACGCGGCGAGCACCGGACCCAGGTCGCGGGCCCGCGGGAGGTCGAGACCGGCGACCCGGCGGCTGGCGAGCGAGAGCACGTCGCGCTTCGCGACGAGGAACGCCGCGAAGAACACCATCAGCAGGATCTTTGCCACCTCGCTCGGCTGCACCGTGAGTGGACCGACCCGCACCCAGAGGCGGGCGCCGTTGATGGTCGCGCCGACTCCGGGGATGGCAGGGAGCATCAGCAGGAGGAGGCCGGCGGCGGCGGCGGTGTAGGCGTAGCGCGCGAGCCGGGTGTGGTCGCGGACCGCCGTCAGCAGCCCGACGAACGCGAGGACGCCGATGACGGTCCAGACGAGCTGCAGGGGCGCGTCGGCACGCGGGATCACCTTGCCCTGCTGGCGCGCCGTCTCGGCGACGGCGAGGTCGAGCCGGCGGATCATCACCAGGCCGAGACCGTTCAGCAGTCCTACGCACGGGAGGATCAGCGGGTCCGCGTACGGCGCGAGTCGGCGTACCGCGAGGTGGGCGACGCCGTAGAGCGCGGCGAGACCACCCGCGTACGACAGGACGCCGCCGTCGGCCGAGCCGGTGACCGACACCTGCACGGCGGTGTAGCCGAGACCGGCGAGCAGCACGGCGAAGACGAGCAGCGCGAGCTCGGCCCCACGGCCGGTGCGGCCCGGGGGCTTCGGGAAGGTCATCGAGGTCATGAGCAGTCGCTGATCGTCGGGTTCGGGGAGACGGCCGGGCTCGGCGCGGTCGTCGCTGCCGGCGTGCGGGACGGTGACGGGACGACCCTCGCGGTCGGCGGACCGGTCGGCGCGCTGGTCGGCGCGCTGGTCGGCGCGGGGCTCGCGGTCGCGCACTGGGTCTGCCGGATGAGGCGGGCGACGATCTGCTGGGCGTCCTTGAGGTCCCTGGCTGGGATGCCGTCGTCGACGCGCTCGGCGGACAGGTCCGAGAGCTGATCGCGGGCCAGGGTCGTCTTCTCCTCGACGTTCGAGAAGTGAATGCCGGCGACGCTGCCCTGCACGCCGCGGAAGACGGCGACGTTGTCGTGGTCGAAGCCGACGTAGTACTGGCTGCGGACGTAGACCGCTATGCCGGTCGCGAGCGCCCCGAGCACGAGCAGGACGGCGAGCGTCCAGGCGATCGTCCTTCCACGGCGCCGGGGTGCCGGTGCCTGCGCGGCGCGCTCGCGTGGAGCGGCGTCGCGTCCTTCGGCGACGCGGGCTCGGGACGCGGGGCTGTCGGCGATGCCGGGCGGCGCCTCCTGCGGGGACTCCGCCGCAGCGCCGGCGACGATGGGCGGTGCGCCGGGGACGTCGGCGTCGACGACGTCGGCGACGATCGCGGTCACGTTGTCGGGACCGCCGCCCTTGAGCGCGAGGGCGACCAGCCGGTCGACGGACTCCTGGGGGTTCGCGATGAGCAGCGCCTCGCGTAACGTGTCGTTGCTCGCGACCGGTCCGGTCAGGCCGTCGCTGCACACCAGGAACCGGTCGCCGACCCGGGCCTCGCGCACCGACAGGTCGAGCTCGACGTCGGGCCGGCCGTCGAGGACGCGCGTCAGCACGGACTTCTGCGGGTGGGTGCTCGCCTCCTCGTCGGAGATCCGGCCCTCGTCGACGAGGGTCTGCACGAGCGTGTGGTCGTGGGTGATCTGGCTGAGCTCGCCGTCGCGCAGCAGGTAGCAGCGCGAGTCGCCGACGTGGGCCAGCCCGACGCGGCTCCCGGAGAACAGCAGGGCCACCAGGGTCGTGCCCATGCCGGCCAGCTGGTTGTCCGCCGCCGCCATCTGCTGCAGGTGCGTGTTCGCGGTCATGGCCGCGCCCGACAGCGCGGCGAGCAGGTCGGCGCCGGGAGCGTCCTCGTCGAGCGGCGCGATGCTGGCGATCGCAACGGCGCTCGCGACCTCCCCGGCGGCGTGCCCGCCCATGCCGTCGGCGACGGCCAGCAGCCGCGGCCCGGCGTAGACGCTGTCCTCGTTGAGGGACCGGAGCAGTCCCGCGTGGGAGCGCGCCGCGTACCTGATGGCCAGCGTCATTCGGGGTCCCCGGCGCGTCGCGAGCGCCAGCGAGGGACGTGTTGGGGTGAGTTCACGAGCGCAGCTCGAGGACGGTCTTGCCGATCCGGATCGCGCTGCCGACAGTGACCGGCGTCGGGCGCGCCACCTTCGCGGTGCCGAGGTAGGTGCCGTTCGTGCTGCCGAGGTCCTCGAGCGTCCAGCCGTCCGCCGTCGGGACGAGCCGCGCGTGCTTGTTGCTCGCGTAGTCGTCGGTGAGCACCAGCGTCGAGTCGTGCGCGCGGCCGAGGGTCACGGGCGCGTCCCCGAGCGTCACGGTCGTGCCCTGCAGGGTCCCCTCGGTCACGACCAGGACCCGCGGCACGCCCTTCTTGCGCTGCGGCTTCGGCGCCTTGGCCGGCTTGGTCGTCGCGGACGCAGCAGGGGCGGGTGCGGCCGCGGGCTTGCTGCTCAGGTCCACCCGGATGGTGCGGATGCAGACCAGCACGAACACCCAGAGCAGCGCGAGCAGGCCGTACTTCAGCAGGGCGACGATCAGCGCGCTCCCCATCAGGCGCCCGACCGGAAGACGATCTCGGTGCTGCCGACGGTGATGCGGTCACCGTCGTGGAGGTCCGCCTCGGCGACCCGGGTCCCGTTGAGACGGGTGCCGTTCGTGCTACCGAGGTCGGTCAGCCGCGACCGGTCGATCTGCGCGTGCCGGCGGCTGACGCCGGTGTCGGTGAGCTGCACGTCGACGTCCGTACCCCGCCCGAGCACGACCGTCCCGCTCACGGGCACCTGACGTCCGCCCACCTCGAGGTACGGGCCGGTCGCCGGCTGCTCCTGCTGCCCAGCGTCCTGCCCCTGCGCGACCGCGCTGCGGACCTGGAACGTCCCCGTGGCCAGGCCGTCGACCTCCTCGAAGGCGACCTCGACCGGTCCGACGAACGACCAGCCGCGCTCCTTGGCCTCCTCGCCCACCATGGCGGCGAGCTCCTTGCGCAGCGGCTCGTCGTACTCCTTGAGCCGGTCGGCGTCCGAGCGACCCAGCTCGACCACGTAGCTGTTCGGCACGAGGACCCGCCCGGCCGCCACGATCGCCTTCTTGTCCTCCGCCTCGCGGGTCAGCGCCGCTGCCACTTCCACCGGTTCGACCCAGCCCTTGAAGGCCTTGGCGAAGGCACCCTCGACAAGGCTCTCGAGCCGACGCTCGAACCGCTGAAGGACGCCCACCTCGGAATCGTATCCGCGAGCGCGTCCTCGCCCCTGCTACCGTTGTCCCTCGCAACTCGGGCGAGTGGCGGAATGGCAGACGCGCACGGTTCAGGTCCGTGTGTCCGAAAGGACGTGGGGGTTCAACTCCCCCCTCGCCCACCAGCAGGGCCGCTCTCCGTGATCCACGGGGAGCCTCCTCGCTTCTGGGTCGGTGAGCGCGCGCAACGGCTCGGTGGATCAAGATCGCGTTCGGGCGTGGCGACGCGGCGAACAGGGCACGATGACCGGGTGCAACGCTCCCGTGCCGCCGCAGCACTCGCCGTCGTCCTCGGACTGCTGGTCTCCAGCACTCCCGCGCGGGCCGCGGCCATCGCGCTGCCGAGCGCGGACGCGTTCTACACCTACTCCGGCTCGACGCCGCTGGCGAACGTCGCACGTGGCACGGTCCTGAAGACGCGATCGGTGACGCTGGCGATCGACACGAACGGGGTGCCGCTGCCGGCGACGCAGCTGCTCTACCGGACGCAGGACGAGATCGGTCGTCCGACGGCGACCGTCACCACGGTCGTCGTACCCCCGACCGCTGCTGTGGCGCCGAACGTCATCGGCTACCTGTCGTTCTACGACTCGCTCGCCGACAAGTGCGACCCGAGCTACACGCTCCGGGGCGGTGACCCGGGCTCGGCGAACACCTCGCTGTCCGACGCGGAGCAGGGCTTCGTGCGGGCCTACTACGCGACCGGGTCGGTCGTGACGGTGCCCGACTTCGAGGGCCCGGGGCTGCACTGGACCG
This sequence comes from Frankiales bacterium, assembly GCA_025464915.1. GTDB lineage: Bacteria > Actinomycetota > Actinomycetes > Mycobacteriales > SCTD01 > RYN-111. Next base: position 24,463 of record JAODNF010000356.1, read on the forward strand.
CGGGTCACGAGTCCGGCTACGGGATGCTCGACGCGATCCGCGCGACGGAGTCCTTCCTCAAGGTCTCGGCGGGTACGACGAAGGTCGGCCTCACCGGCTACTCAGGCGGCTCGATCGCGGCGGACTGGGCGGCGGAGCTCGCGCCGACGTACGCGCCCGAGCTCGACATCGTGGGCGTCGCCGCCGGCGGCGTTCCCGTGCACTTCTTCCACAACCTGCAGTACATCAACGGCTCGGCCGACTGGTCCGGGATCATGCCGGCGGTGCTGACGGCGCTGACCCGGGCGTTCGGGCTGGACCTGTCGCAGTACCTGAGCGCCTACGGCAAGGCGCTGGTGGCCAAGGACAAGACAGGCTGCATCGGCGACTTCAACGGCACCCACCCGGGTCTGACCGTGCAGAAGATGCTGAAGCCGCAGTACCGGGACATCCGCAGCATCAAGGCGTTCGTCACGGTCATCAACAAGCTCATCATGGGCACCGCACCGGGCCACCCGAGGATGCCGATGTTCCTGGCGGTCGGGAACAACGGCAGCTCCATCGGCGACGACATCATGGTGACCAAGGACGTCGAGGCGCTCGCCCACGAGTACTGCAGCCAGGGCATGACGATCCAGTACGAGGAGTACCCGGGCTTCTCGCACACGCCGGCCGCCGTCCGCTTCGAGCCGCGTGCCGTGCAGTTCCTCGTGGAGCGGTTCGCCGGGCTGCCGCCGACCAACGACTGCGCCAGCATCGGCGTCGGGAACTCCCTCGCCCCCGTGAGCTACGTCCCTGCGTCGGCGTCGACGCCGAGTACCGCGAAGCCGACCACGACCACGAAGACGCCGTCCTCCGGGGCGAGCCTGCCGTCGACCGGTGGTGCCCCGATCCTCGGCCTGGCCGCCCTGCTCCTGCTCTCGACCGCCGTCGCCTGCCGCCGGGTCCACCACACGTAAGCCGGCCTGCACCGTCCCCGCCACGTTCAGCGGAGAGGTACCGACTGCCTTTGCGCGTGGCGCGTGACGGCGTAGGTCAGGTGCACGAACTGGCCGTCGTGCTCGGCGTGACGCTGATCCACAGCTCGTCGACCAGGCCGTGGTCGGTGAGCTGGCCGACGAGGTCACCGCCGCCGGCCGCCCACACGTCCTTCCCCGAGGCGGCAAGGGAGGCGTGCACCGGCCGCACGTCGCCCTGCGCGAACCGGACGCCCGGCACCTCGGGCAGCGAGCGGGTGGTCATGACGACGCAGTCCTTGCCGCCGTACCAGTCGTTCCACTTCTCCGGGTTCTCGAGCACCTGCTCGTGGTCGAGGATCCAGAGGTAGGTCGAGGAGCCCATGATGATCCCGCCGATGCCGGCCATGAAGTCCTCGAAGCGCCTCGACGTGGAGCCCTCGTCGGCCGGGACGTCGAACAGCCACTGCAGCGAGTGGTCGTCGTCCGCCAGGAAGCCGTCGAGGGTGGTGGCGGTGTAGTAGGTCGGCGGCTCATGCCGCGTGTTCTACATCGACGGTGAGACGAAGCGGGTGCGCGGCTCCTCCTCGGCCTGCCGGACGTCAGCCTCGGGCCTTGCGCTCCCGTCGGGCGACGTGGCGCAGCTGCAGCACGCGGGCGAAGCCGGCGATGCCGACGAGCAGCGCACCGGCCACCGCCGACAGCAGCATGGCGACGGCGAGGGACAGGTGGCCGTCCGCGCCGAGGTAGGAGACCTCGACCTTCTGGCTGTTCTGCAGGATGAACACGGCGAGCAGCAGCAGGACGACGGCGAAGCTGAGGGCGGCGACCCAGAGCCCCTGCGTCCTCGTGCGCTGCAGGACCGGCTGCTCGGGACCGGCGGTCAGGTCGTCAGTGGCGTCGCTCATGGCGCCCTCCTACCCGAAGATGGCCCGTCCGATCACGCAGAAGAGGGCGGCCACCAGCCCGGCGGCGGGAATGGTGAGGACCCAGGCCATCGCGATGTTGCCGGCGACGCCCCAGCGGACGGCGGACAGCTTGCGGGTGGCACCGACGCCCATGATCGAGCTCGTGATGACGTGCGTCGTGGAAACCGGCAGGCCGAAGTGCGCGGTCGTGAAGAGCACGGACGAGGCGACCGTCTGCGCGGCGAAGCCGGCGGCCGGGTCCATCTTGATGACCTTGCGACCGAGGGTCCGCATGATGCGAGCGCCGCCGGAGAACGTCCCGAGGGAGATCGCGGTGGCGGCGGACAGGATGACCCAGAGGGGGATGTCAGCGTTCGCGTCGAGGTTGCCGGTGACGATGAGGGCGAGGGTGATGACGCCCATCGTCTTCTGGGCGTCCTGCACGCCGTGGCCGTAGGCCATGGCCGTCGAGCTGAAGATCTGGGCCGTCCGGAACCCGCGGTTGACCTTGCGCGGGCTGGCTCGTCGTACCAGCCAGAGGATGATCAGCATCAGGAGCGCGCCGAGGGCGAAGCCCATCAGCGGCGAGAGAACCATCGGCTTCAGCACCTTGTCGTAGATGCCGTGCCACTTGACGGCGTCCCCGGCGGCGAGGGCCGCGCCGACCAGCCCGCCGATGAGGGCGTGGCTGGAGGACGAAGGCAGCCCGAAGTACCAGGTGACGAGGTTCCAGGTGATCGCCCCGACAAGGGCCGAGAACACCACCACCAGACCGTTGGTGCCCTTGAGCAGCGAGGGATCGACGATCCCCTTGCCGACGGTCTTGGCGATCTCGGTCGACAGCAGCGCACCGACGAGGTTGGCGACGCCGGCAAGTGCGAGCGCGACCCGCGGTGTGAGGGCGCGGGTGCTGACGGCCGTCGCGATGGCGTTGGCCGCGTCATGGAACCCGTTGGTGTAGTCGAAGGCCAGCGCGACGACGACGATCGCGACCAGCCCGAGGTCCATCCCGGACAACGGGTCAGGACTCCTTGACGACGATGGTCTCGACCGCGTCGGCGACGTCCTCCAGGGCGTCGGCCGCAGCCTCGAGCTCGTCCGCGACGTCCTTGAGCTTCAGCGCGGTCAGGGCGTCGTACTCGCCGTTGAAGAGGCGCGCGACGGTGCGCCGGTAGATCTGGTCCGCCTCGTTCTCCAGGCGGTTGACCTCGATCCAGTACTCCTCGAGGTCCTTCATGCCCTTCAGCCGCGGCATGGCCTCGGCGGTCATCGCGGCGGCCTTCTGGAGCACCTCGACGACGCGCAGGTTCTCCGGCGGCAGCTCGCCGAGCTCGTAGAGGACGACCAGGTCGGCCGCGGCCTCCATGAAGTCCATGACGTCGTCGAGCCGGTTCGCGAGGCGGTAGATGTCCTCGCGGTCGAACGGCGTCACGAAGGTCGAGTTCAGCTGGCGCATCACCGTGTGCGTGATCTCGTCGCTGGCGTGCTCGACGTCGCGCAGCCGCTTCGCCAGCACGGGGCGGTCGGCGGTCGGGGCGAACATCTCGGCCAGGAGGTCGGCGCCGAGTACGAGGTTGCTCGCCGCTACGGCGAAGTGGTCGTAGAAGCTGGTGTCGCGGGGTGTCAGTCGCAGGCGCACCGGGCCAGGCTAGGGGACCGCGTTCGCGCGACGTTCACCTGTCGTTCACTCGTTCACCGACTGTTCATCTTCTAGGCGAGGGCGCCGACCTCAGCCGTCCGGTTCCGGATCAGGTCGTTGTAGGCCTCACCCGGACCGATCGAGTCCCACAGCGTGCCGGGGTAGTGCGTGACGTACATCGTGCGACGGCCGCCTTGCGCGGTCGGCTGGGGGGAGGCGTGCATGACGTCCTGGATGTGGACGGTGACGTCACCGGGCTCGGTGTTCACCTCGACGACGGGGATGTCGGCACGCTTGTCCCACTGGTGGTGCAGCGTCTGGCCGTGGCTGCCCGGCACCATCAGCAGGTTGCCGGTCTCGGGACTGGAGCCGGTCAGCTGGATGCCCATGCTCACGCTCGGGCAGAAGATCGCGTGCCCGCCCATGCCGCAGTCCTGGTGCCACGGGATGTTCGACAGCCCTCGGGTCCTGCCCGGCACCTTGAGAAGGACGGCGGTGCCCTCCATCCGGTCCGGCGCCGGCTTCAGCGTCGGGTCGGTGAGCGTGCCGAGACGCCGGATGCGAGGGTCCTGCTCGAGGAACTGCAGGACCGCGCTTCGCCGCGTGGCGTAGACGAGCCGGCACAGCTGCTGGCCCTCGTCGGTGTCGACGAACCAGCTCTCGTTGTCGCCGGGAGCCGCCGCGGCGGCCAGCCGGTCCACCTCGGCGTTGGCCAGGGACATCTCCTGCGCGCTGAACACGCCCTTCACGAGCAGGTAGCCCATGGTCTGGAGCTGCTCGCGCAGGTCCTCGTCGCTGTCGTCGAGCGTCATCGCCGCCCGCGGGTCCCGGCCCTTGAGGTCCGCCCGGTCCGGGTCGAACGGCGGGGTGCCGTTGTGCAGCAGCCGCAGGGTGCGGTCCCACGCGGCCAGCTGGTCGAAGCCGCCGCGCTCGAAGGCGAGCTCGCCGGCCAGCAGCAGCCCGATGGGGGTACGGACCTGGGTGAGCAGGTCCGACCACGACTGCGGCGTGAGCCTGACCGCCGCGTCACCGTCCGGCTGGTCGCTCTCGAGGACGTCGCCGTCCTGCGCCCGGTAGGTCAGGACGGCGTCCCCGATGAGGAACGTCAGCGAGCCCGCCCTGCGCACGTCGCGGGTGGCGGCGGCCAGGTCAGCCGGGTCGAGAGCGGGGCGCGGCGGGGCGAGGGTCATGCGCGAAGTATGCAAGAGCAGTCTTGCGTTCTGCAAGAGGTATCTTGCATCCCGTGGCAGCTGGCACGCGCGACCGGATCCTGGATACGGCGCTGTCGCAGTTCGTGGCGCGCGGCATCGACGGCGTGACGGTGACCGACCTCGAGCACGGCGCCGGCCTGGCGGCGGGGAGCGGCTCGTTCTACCGGCACTTCCGCTCCAAGGACGACGTGCTGAGCGCGGTCGTGGACCGGGAGATCGACCGGGCTGCCTCGCGCCGGTCGGCGGAGCCGGTCGGCGGCTCGCTGGAGGACCACTACGCCTGGGCCCTGGACAACCTGCACCGGATGCGGGCGCTCATCGCGCTGCTCGTGAAGGACGGCGCGCGGCTGCCGCACCTCGACCGGGTCCAGACCGTCCTGGCCGAGGGCGGCACGAGGATCGACGCCGTCGACCTGGCCGACCGGATGGCGCGCGGGGAGATCCCGGTCCGGGACGCGGACGCCGTCGCGGCGGTCGTGCTGTTCGCCGTGGTGGGGCACCACCTGGCGGAGCGGTTCTTCGGAGGGACGCTCGGTGTCGACCGCGAGCGCTTCGCGGCCGCCCTCGCCTCGCTCGTGTCCTCCTAGGGCGCCCGCTTCCGCCGTACCCGGTGTCCTTGCGTCCTAGGAAGTGGCGCGTCAGTCAGGCTCAGGAAAAAGGACGCAAGAGCTACTCGGTGGCGTAGGACTCGGGGTCGGAGTGCTCGCCGGTCACGAGGTAGGTCACGGCGTGGCTGACGGAGACGGCGTGGTCGGCGAGGCGCTCGTAGTAGCGGCCGAGGAGGGCCAC
>JAODNF010000408.1 GCA_025464915.1 Frankiales bacterium
GCCACGCTCCGGCACGGCGTCGAGGGCGAGGCAGAGCCCGCTCTCGCCGAACATCACGGCCGTCGCGGCATAGCCGGGGTCGCCCTGGGCCGCGACCGTGGCGACGTAGCGGGCGCCGGTCGAGGTCCTGGTGTGCACCTCCACCCGGAAGTGGCCGCTGTTGCGCAGCTTCTCCGACGGGCCCTCGCCCGGCTTGGGCAGCACCCGGTCCATCACGCGACGGATGCCCGGCAGGCCCAGTCCGCCTGCCAGCACGCCGATCCCGGCCGTCACACCACCGGCCAGCACCGGCGCCGCCGGCGAGGTCCCGACGCTCATCACCTCGCGGTAGCGGAACCCGGGTCCGTAGGCGTGGCCGAGCAGGGAGTTGGTACGACGGACGATCCGCGTGTTGTAGGACGCCATGACGAACGGCGCGACCCACTGGCCCAGGAGCGGGTCCTTGGTCGGGATCATGACGTCGCGCTTCTCGGTGTCCGGCTCGAGGACGCGGTCGGGGCTGAGGGAGTACGGGTCGAGCATCACCGAGCGCAGCGACGTGTCGGCCTTGACCTCGTCGATGATCGTGCGCAGCGAGTCGACGGTGCCGCCGCTGACGCCGCCCTTGAAGCTGCGCACCAGCAGCACCGTGTCCCCGACGGTGCCCTCGCCGTCGGCCACCACCTGCTCGTGCAGCATCCAGACCCCGAGGTCCGACGGCACCGAGTCGAAGCCGGTGGCGTGCACGATCCGCGCGCCGCTGTCGACGGCGACCTTGTGGACCGCCTCGTGGCTGTCGCGCACGAACAGCACCTCACCGGTGAGGTCGGCATACGCCGTACCCGCCTCGGCGCACGCCCGGACGAGCGGCTTGCCGTACTTCATGTAGGGACCGACGGTCGTCGCGACCGCGGTGGTGCTCTCGGCGAGGGCCGTCATCGACGCCTCGTCCGCGGCGTCGGCGACGACGACCGGCCAGTCGACGCCCAGCTGCGCCCGGAGGTTCTCGAGCTTCTGACGGGAGCGGCCCGACAGCGCGATCCGGGCGGAGCCGCCGTGCGCCTTGAGGTGCTCGGCGGTGAGGACGCCGACGAACCCGGTCGCCCCGTGGAGCACCAGGTCGTGCTCTCTCATGCCTCGACCACCGCCTTGATCCGGTTCAGCGTCGTGCGCATCCCCTCGCGGTTGGTCCTGCCGCGAGCCCAGCCGAGCAGCAGCCAGTAGACCCGGGTGGCGGGGTTCTGGTCGAGGGCGTAGGACTCGGTCACGTCGACTCCGTCGCCGGCGGCCTCGATCTCGTAGCGCCAGGAGTTGACGACGCGGCTGCCCATGACGACGTCGAACGCGAAGGCCTTGCCCGGCACGGCGTCGGTCACCTTGCAATCGGTCCAGTACTTCACGCCCTTGTTGTTGCGGTTGACGTGACCCTTGAAGCGGGCGCCCACCCCGGGACCGGTCGCGCCGCCCAGCCACTGGGCCTCGAAGGTCTCCGGGCTGAACTCGCCGATGCGGGTCACGTCGCTGACGAGCGACCAGACGGCGTCGGGGGTGGACTTCATGTGGACGGTCACGGAATCACGCATGCGGACGATCCTGGCATGGCACGCGCAAGCGGTGGGGACGAACCGCGCCCTGTGGACGGGCCCCGCCGGACCGCACCGACTCCGGCCACGCTGCGACGCATGACCTCCCTGTCGCTCGTCCCCGCCCTCTGCCCCGACGCCTGCCTGGCCTGTCACCTCCGCGCCCAGCAGCGCAGCTGCGACGGCGGCCTGACCGCCGTCGAGCAATGGTGCGACGAGCAGCTCGTGGACCTGCGGGTCGTGAAGCGGTTCGCCCACGAGCACGGCGGGTTCTGCGACTGCGAGGTGCTCGGCAACGTGCTCACCGGCAACCGCCGGGTCCTGGACGACGTCGTGCTGGCCTGTCGCTGACCCATCGCGGGCCGGACAGGCGACCGGCCGCCCCTCGTGAGGAGGGACGGCCGGTGCGTGCGTGGATCAGCCGCTCTTGCGGCTGGCCTTCTCGACGTCGGCGAGGTCGCCGAGCCGTTCCGCGGTCTTGCGGCCCTGGGCCGCCTCGGACCGCAGCGCCGCGGCTTCCTTCAGCTCGGACTTGGGCTTCGCCGTCCGCGCCTGCGTCCGCGCGTCGATCGACGACACCTGGGCCTGGGCCTTGTGCTCCTCCTGGGCGATGCGGGCCGCCGCCTCGCGGTCCGCTGCCTCGACCCGAGCCCTGGCCTCGGCCTGCGCCTTCTCCTCAGCGAGGCGACGCTCGGTCTGCTGCTTGTCGTGGATGTCCTTGGCGTCCGACTGCGCGCGGTGCTGGGCGTCGGACCGCTTGCGGTCGGCCGCCCGCTTCGCCTGCTGCAGCGAGCTGTCGGCCTGCTCCTTGCGGGCCTCCGCCTTCTTCTCCAGGGCCACGGCCTGGTCGAGGATCGCGGCGCGACGGGTCAGCGTGCCGCCCCGGCGGGTCAGGTCGGCGTCGCCGAGCGCCCGTCCGACGGTGAGGTCGAGCGTGCCGATCGCCTTCTCGAACGACAGCCGCAGCGGCGACTCCGAAGGCAGGTACCGGCCGACGACCTTGGTCTCGACGACGGTCAGCGGGAGGCGCAGGACGGCGTACTCGGCGCCCAGGACCGTGCGCGGGAGGGTCAGGACGTTCATGATGCGATCTCCTTGTCGTTGGCGAGGCGCTCTGCCTCGCTGCGGGCCCGAGCGGCTGCCTGCTCGGCTGCCTCCGCACTCGCCCGCTCCTGCTCGGCTCGGTCCTGGGCCTGCTGCTCCAGCCGGTCGGCCTCGCTGAGCGCCTGCCCCTTGTCCCGAGCCGTCTCCTGCAGCGCGACGCGGGCTTCGGCGTCGGCGCGGGCCTTGTCGATGACCGCCTGCTCCTCCGCGCGGATCTCCGCCGCGACGGCCTTGCGGTCGGCCTGCTCCTCGATGCCCTCAGTCCGGGCGTCGACAGCGCTCTCGACCGCCTGCTTCTGCGCGGCGGCGCTGCGCTGCTCCCGGGCGAGGACCTCGGCTGCTTCCTTCGCCTCCGCCCGCGCGACGGCGACCTTGATGGACGCCTCCTTCTGGGCAGTGGCCTCGGCCTGCTGCAGCTGGCCCTCGGCGGCCAGCGAGTCGTTGCCCAGCACGGCACCGACGACTTCCTTCGCCTTGCCGGCGAGCGTCGCTCCGAGTCCGTGCTTGGCCTGGTCGGCTGTGCTGTCGGTCATGGTCTTCTCCCTGTTGTGGTTCCCCTTGCAGGACAACCCCTCCCCTCCCGGCTGATCGCTAGCGCGCACGGGCACGTGTCCCGTGTCACAGGCAGGCAGGACTCACCTTCGCGAGCGCGAAGACCTGGGTCATGAAGCGCCTTGCCGTGGCGGCCTGCCTGCTGCTCGGCCTCGCGGTGCCCGCCCACGGCTCGCCCCCGCCCCGGGAGCAGTTCCTGCACGCAGCGGGTGGCCACGTCGTCGACGAGTCCGGCCGGACGGTCATCCTGCGCGGCGTCAACGTGAACGGCCTGGTCGACTACTGGACGCCGTCCCTCAACCCGCCCTACCCGACGGGTCCCGCCGGCTACGCCTCCGGGCGCTGCCCGGCGGACAGCGCCCTCACGACGGCTGTGCCCCTCTGCGAGCGGGACCTCGACCAGATCGCGGCCGTCGGGTTCGACGTCGTCCGGCTCCCCGCCAGCTGGTCGCTGCTCGAGCCGGCGAAGGGCCGGCTCGACCCCGTGCCGGTCGACCGCATCGCCCAGGTCGTGGGCTGGGCCCGCGCCCGCGGCATCCGGGTCGTGATCGACCTGCACCAGGACGCCTGGTCGAAGTACGTCTTTGCTCCCAAGGGCACCGTCTGCCCGCCCGGCTCGACCGCGATGGACGGCGGCGACGGCGCCCCCGCCTGGGCGTCCGTGGCCGTGACGCCTGCCTGCGCGCCCGGCGGCACCCGCGAGCTGGAGCCGCCGGTGCAGGAGGCCGCGCAGCGGTTCTGGCTCGATGAGAACGGCCTGCAGGACGAGTACGCCAAGGTCGTCGTCAGCCTCGCGCGCCGCTTCCACGACGACCCGACCGTCGCCGGCTACGAGCTGATGAACGAGCCGCAGCCCGGCCTGGCCCCCGGCGTCATGGACAGCACCGAGCTGATGCAGTTCCACGGCAGGGTCGTCAACGCCGTGGTCGCCGCCGTGCCGCACTTCCGCCAGCTGTTCTTCGTCGAACCCGCCGGCACCCGCAACGTCACCGGGGCCCGCACCTTCGTGCTGCCGTGGTCGACGTACTCGTCCTACCCGAACGTGGTCTACGCCCCCCACGTCTACACGGGCGTCTTCACCGCTGACCGCACCCTGCTTCTGGGTGCCGCCGGCAACCTGCAGACCTTCGACGCCGACTACGACGCGGCGGTGGGCGACGCCCAGGCCCTGGGCCTGCCGCTGTGGGTCGGCGAGTTCGGCAACGACCCGGCCGACGACAAGGCGATCCTGGCCCAGCACTACGCCCACCAGGACGCCCTCGCGGTCGGCGGTGCCCTCTGGGTCTGGAAGGAGCACGGCCGCTGGAGCGCCCAGGCCACCCCCGGCCGGGCCCTGCGGATCAGCACCGCCTACCCGATCGCCACCGCCGGTACCCTTGACGCCTTCAGCTCCGACCCCTTCACCGGTGCGGTGTCCGTCCGGGCCCGCTCCCCCAAGGGGTCCACCTCGGTCGTCGCCCTGCCCGCGCCCTTCACCCGGAAGCCGGTCGTCACGGGCGGCGCCGTCCGCGTCGTCGGCCACCGCGCCTACGTCACGGCCAGGGGCGGGCCCTGGACCCTCCGAGTGTGACTAGTCCGTTGTGATATGTCCGATCTGCGACTTTCTGGTCATGTAACCGGCGGGCCGGAGCGAGAGTCTGAGGTGACAAGAGCAAGAAGTCCTCGACCAGGGAGTCGCGCCATGAACCGCTTCGAGTCCGTCCCCACGACCTGGGACGACGAGCGCGATGGACAGTTCTTCCGCATCGTCAGCCACCTGCTGCAGTGCCCGGTCCTCGAGGCCGCCTCTTGCCTGCTCGCCGCGAACGACAGCGAGACCGCCACCGCCTGAGTCAGGCCGGCTCGCACTCGACGATCACGCCGTCGTGGTCGCTGAGGCCGACGGCCTCGCGGATCTCGACCTGCCTCACCGACCAGGTGGCGGGTAGGGCGATGTGATCGATCGAGCGGGCGCCCTGCCGGGTCTGGAGCATCGCGGTGCGGCAGACCAGCCCACGTCGCTCCAGCAGCCCGTTGATCGCGTCGCGGCCCTCGCGGCAGCCGACCCACACCCGGCCGTGCATCTCGTGGTTCCAGTCGCCGCCCCACACCACCGGTCCGTCCGGCCACGCGGCGTCGAGGCGCTCGACCCACTCGAGGGTGCGCTCAGCCTGTGAGCCGCCCATGCCGCGCCAGGGCAGCACCGAGCTCAGGTACGTCACGCCGTCCCTGCTGCCCCGAGCCGTGAAGTCCAGAGCGCTGTCCGCGGGCTCGGCACCCCGGACGTCCGCGTAGTGCTGGCCCAGCGTCATGGTCCCGTTGCTGCGGGCGCCCGTCGCCGCAGACGCGGGCACCTCCGTCACAAGCAGCACATCGGCGCCGAGGCTCTCCAGGTACTCCTCATGGGCGGCCGACGCCTGGGCGGCGAGGTTCCAGGTCGCGACGATCACCCGCGGCAACCTAGCCCGACAACCCTGCCTCCGGTTCTTCACGCGGTCGCTGGCGCCAGAACCCGCGACCACGCTCACGAGCGGGCTTCCCCGAGGCCTCGGGCGTGAAGAAGCGAAGGCACCTCATGCCAGCGCGGCCTTCAGGGCGGTGGCGTCCGAGGCGCTCACGACCTTCCCGTCGATGAGCCTCTTCAACGCGCCGCGCCGGACCCGAGTTCCCTCAGCCGGCCTTCGCGGCGAGCTCGGTGATGTGTCCGGCGAACTCCGACCAGAGCGGCCGCGGGAGGTCGTGCCCCATGCCGGGGATGCCGAGAAACCGGCTGTTCCGCAGGGACCGGGCGAGCGCGAGGCCGCCGGTCGGCGCGACGAGCGGGTCGGCGAGCCCGTGGATGACCAGGGCCGGCGTCTCGAGCCTCTGCAGCCGCGCGGTCCGGTCCGACTGCTCCAGGCACGCCGAGAGCTGCCGGCGGTAGCCGCTGACGTCGCGCCCCCGGTCGAAGCTGCGCCGCCCGATCTCGCGGTACCACTCGGTGTCGAACTCGAACCCCGGCGACCCGATCGTCCGGAAGGTCTCGATCGCGGTCTCGCCCGCCGCGTCGCGGTCGTTGACCGCCCGCCGGGTGAGCAGTCGCGGGATCAGCCGCAGGTCGACGCGCCCCACCAGCCGCGACCCGGTGCTCGTCATGATCAGCGTCATGCTGCGCACCCGCTCCGGCGCCTGGATCGCGGCGGACTGGGCGATGAACCCGCCCATGCTCGCCCCGACGAGGTGGGCCGTCTCCAGCTCGAGGGCGTCCATCAGCCCGAGCAGGTCCCGCCCCATGTCGGAGATCGTGTAGGGCGGCTTGGTACGACGGGCGGCGACCGCGGCGATGCTCGGCGCGCGCTCACCCGTCAGCACCGTGCTCTCGCCGATGTCGCGGTTGTCGAACCGGACGACGTAGTGCCCCGCCTTCGCCAGCTCCTCGCAGAACGGCTCGGGCCAGGCGATCAGCTGGGTGCCGAGCCCCATCACGAGCACGATCGGGCTGTCGGCCGGGTCGCCGAACGTCTCGTACGCCAGCTCCATGCCGTTGGACTTCGCGAACTCCGTCATGCCGCAAAGCCTAAGCGGCGGTAGGTTGCTAACCGCCGTTCACATCGAGGGGATTCCACGTGCGCTTCACCGACGAGCACAACGCCTTCCGCGCCATGGTGCGCGACGTCGTGGAGAAGGAGGTCGTGCCCTTCATCGACGACTGGGAGCGGGCCGGGATCTTCCCGGCGCACGAGCTGTTCCCGAAGCTCGGGGCGCAGGGCCTGCTCGGCATCGAGTACGACCCTGCGTACGGCGGCCAGGGCGCCGACCACCTCTACCAGGTCATCGCGTGCGAGGAGCTGGCCCGCTGCGGAGCCGGCGGCATCCCGATGGCGGTCGGCGTGCAGAGCTGCATGGCCACGCCCTCGCTCCACAAGTTCGGCTCAGAGGAGCTGAAGCAGAAGTACCTCGTGCCCGCGATCGCCGGCACCCAGGTCACCTCGATCGCCGTCACGGAGCCGGGAGCCGGCTCGGACGTGGCCGGCATCCGCACCAAGGCGGTCCGCGACGGTGACGAGTTCGTCCTGAACGGCACGAAGCTCTACATCACGAACGGCACGCAGGCCGACTGGATGTGCGTGCTGGCCCGCACCTCGGACGAGGGCGGCTACCGGGGGATGTCGCAGCTGATCGTGGAGACGTCGAGCCCGGGCTTCTCGGTGAGCCGCAAGCTCGACAAGCTCGGGCAGCGGTCCTCCGACACCGCCGAGATCGTCTTCGAGGACGTCCGCGTCCCGATCGAGAACGTCATCGGCACCGAGGGCCGCGGCTTCCAGCAGCAGATGAGCCAGTTCGTCATCGAGCGGATGTTCGCCGCCTACGGCACCCCGGGCTCGGCGCGCCGCGCCCTCGAGAAGACCCGCGACTACCTCAAGCAGCGCGAGGCCTTCGGCAAGCCGCTGATGGCCAACCAGTACATCGCCTTCCGGATGGCTGAGCTGTCCGCGCAGATCGACCTGGTGCAGGCGCACAACTACGCCTGCGCCGAGGCGTTCATGAACGGTGAGGACACCACCCGCTACGCGACGGTCGCCAAGCTGATGACCGGCCGGTTGGCGCGCGAGGTCGCCGACACCTGCATCCAGTTCTACGGCGGCATGGGCTACATGGAGGAGACCTGGACCTCGCGCTACTTCCGCGACTCCCGGCTGCTCTCCATCGGTGGCGGCGCGGACGAGGTCATGCTCCAGGTCCTCGCCCAGCTCGACGGCTTCGCCTGATCCTGTAGCAGACTGCTACCGTTTGCGGAGGAGGCAACCATGGCCACGGCACCGACGCGGATCGACGAGGACGTCTTCGCGGCTGCGAAGGTGGCGGCGATCGCCAACAGCCGCAGCGCGACGCAGCAGGTCAACCACTGGGCGCGGATCGGCAAGGCCCTCGAGGCCTCGGGCACCATCCGGGCCCGCGACATCACGAACGTGCTGGCGGGCAAGGGCTCGTACGACGACCTGAACAGTCACGAGCAGGCGGTCGTGCGCGCCGACTGGAACGAGCAGATGGACGCGGCGCGCGAGCACCTCGACCTGGCCGCCGAGTTCGTCGCCGAAGGCGCCGGCTGGGTCGAGGCGTCGTCCAAGGGCACGCCCGTGAAGCGCAAGTCCGTCACCGCCCGCCGGAAGGCGAGCTGAGCTCTCCCGACCCGGTCCTGCACCTGCTCGCGGGACCCAACGGCGCGGGGAAGTCCACCCTCGGCACCCGGGTCATCTCGCCGGTCACGCACCTGCCGTTCGTCAACGCCGACGTCCTCGCGGCGGAGCGCTGGCCGGACGCGCAGGCCGAGCACGCCTACGACGCGAGCCAGGCCGCGGCAGCCGCCCGGGCAGAGCTGATGGCGCAGCGCAGGTCGTTCATCACCGAGACCGTCTTCAGCCACCCGAGCAAGCTGGCGCTGGTCGAGACGGCGCAGCGCGCCGGCTACCTGGTGACGCTGCACGTCGTGCTGCTGCCGGTCGAGGTGACGCTCGCCCGCGTCGCCCACCGGGTCGGGCGCGGCGGTCACGCGGTGCCGGAGCACAAGGTGCGGGAGCGGTACGCCCGGCTCTGGCCGCTGGTCGCGCAGGCACGGGTCACAGCCGATCGGACCCGGGTCTACGACAACAGCCGGGCCGACGCACCGTTCCGACTGGTCGCGGACTACGAGCGGGGCGAGCTCGTCGGCCGGGCGTCCTACCCGCGCTGGGCCCCTGCCGAGCTGGCACCTGCACAGCGGCGACCGCGAGCGGTCAGCTGACGAGGTCCGCAACGGTGAACGACGCCTCGAACGGCGCTGCGACGGTCACCTCTCCTGCGGACCGGGTGCGCTCGACGTACTCCCCGTCCTCGAGCTCGAGCACGAGCGCCGTGGCGGACTCGGGATCGAGCACCCAGTACGACGGGACGCCGCTGTCCGCGTACAGCGCCCGCTTCAGCACGAGGTCCTTCGCGCGGGTCGACGGCGAGAGGATCTCGACCACCAGCAGCGGAGTGCCCTCGAGGCGCAGCTCCCCCACGTCCTCACGGCGGACCACGAGGAGGTCCGGCTGCAGGCTCGTCGTGCGGGTCGGTTGGAAGTCGAACGGGGCCGCGAACAGCTCAAGGTGACCGGGGCACGCCTCGAGCAGGACTCGTGACAGCTGCATGCTGAGCCGCTGGTGCCGGGGTCGCGGGCTCGGGTCACGAGGAGCACCCCGTCGGCGAGCTCGTACTGCAGGCCGTCGTCGGGGAGGTCCTCGAGGTCGTCGACCGTCCACGCGTGGTCGCTGGGCATGAGCGGCATGGACACATGCTCCTCCTCGGGTCTGTCGCCTGTCACGAGCCTCGCGCGAACCGGGCTGCCGGAACGGCTCAGGAAGCGACCTGTGGACATGAGCCGCACCTGACGGGATCCGCCCGGCAGGTAGGAATCCGGACAGCGACGCAGAAACACAGGGGCAACCGATGAAGGGACCCCCCTCGTGCGCACAGCCCTGTTCCGGATCACCGTCGCCGCCTCACTGGTCGCCGGAGGCGTCGCCGCCTTCCACGCCGACGCGGCGGCGGCGCTCACCGCGCACGGCAGCGTGAACCAGGTCTACGCGACCGGGCTGACGCCGAGCACGCAGGCGACGCTGCTCACCAGCGCCGGGAAGGTCGTCCAGACCAAGCGGGCCACGACCGAGGGCGGCGTGCTCTTCTACCAGGTCGCGCCCGGGTCGTACACGCTGAAGGTGGGCGCCGTGACGAGCTCACCCGTCACCGTGCACAACGCGGCCAGCACCCCGTGGGACACCAGCTTCTACAAGCAGTCGATCACCAGCGACGGGTACGGCTACCTGACGACGCGGGACGGCACGCAGCTCGCGTACACGGTCCACCCGCCGACGGTCCCGGCCGGCCTCGGCACCCCGGACGCCACCCTGCCCGCGGGTCCGGCCTTCGCGCCGCCCTACCCGACCCTCATCGAGTACTCGGGCTACGGGTACGCCCGCCCGTCCGGCCCGGAGAACGGCATCGCCGTGCTCGCCAACGCGATGGGCTTCGCCGTCGTCGACATCAACATGCGCGGCACCGGCTGCTCGTCGGGCGCGTTCAACTTCTTCGAGCCGCTCCAGGGCCTGGACGGCTACGACATCGTCGAGACCGTCGCCCACCAGCCGTGGGTGAAGGGCGGCAAGGTCGGGATGATGGGCATCTCCTACGGCGGCATCAGCCAGCTCTTCACCGCGCAGTACCAGCCGCCGGACCTGGCCGCGATCTCGCCGCTCTCGGTCATCGACACGACGCCGACAACGCTCTACCCGGGCGGGCTGCTCAACACCGGCTTCGCCGTCGCGTGGGCCAACGAGCGCCAGCAGAACGCGCAGGCCGCGACCAAGGCCGGCCGCGGGCAGTCGTGGGCGTGGGACCGCATCCAGGCCGGTGACACCGTCTGCAAGGCCAACCAGGCGCTGCACGGCGAGGCGCAGGACCTGCCCGCGACCATCGCCGCCAACACGCACTACGACAACCCGGCCTACATCGACTCGATCGACCCCGTCACGTTCGTCGACAAGATCAAGGTGCCGGTCTTTATGGCCTGCCAGTTCGAGGACGAGCAGACCGGCGGCCACTGCCCCACCCTGGTACGGCACTTCACCGGCACGAGCAAGAAGTGGTTCACCTTCACCAACGGCGCGCACATCGACTCGCTCGACCCGCCGACCTACGTCCGCTGGTTCGACTTCCTCCAGCTGTACGTCGCGAAGATCGCCCCCGGCACCCTCGCCGGGGCGACGTTCGCCGCCGCTCCCGTCGTCTACAACCAGGCGATGGGCATCAACAGCGCGGTCGCCATGCCGGCCGACCCGATCTGGGCCCAGCCGACCTACGACTCCGCCCTCGCCGCCTACGAGAAGATCCCGTCGGTCCGCGTGCTGTTCGACAACGGCGCGGGCTCCACGGGTCAGCCCGGCGACCCCAACGCGGCCTACGGGACGCACTTCCCGACGTTCCCCATCCCCGGCACCCAGGCCCGCACCTGGTACCTCGGACCCAAGGGCAGCCTCACGGACAAGCAGTCCGGCACCGGCATCGACAGCTACACCTCCAACGTCAAGGCGCTTCCCGCCAACGACTTCACCGGCAGCACCGGCGGCGGTGGCCTGTGGGGCAACGCGAGCCAGTGGTCGTGGAACTGGAAGAGCAACCCGGCCGGGTCGGCCGTCGCCTACGTGTCCGCGCCCCTGAAGGCCGACACCACGGTCGTCGGCGCGGGGGCCGTCTCGGTGTGGCTGCGGTCCTCGACGCCGGACGTCGACCTGGTCGCGACCGTCAGCGAGGTCTCCGCGGCGGGCAACGAGACCTTCGTCCAGAACGGCTTCCTGCGGGCCAGCGAGCGCAAGCTCGAGACCCGGTCGCACTCGATGCTCGGCCACCCGAGCTCACTGCTGGAGCCGGTGCCGAGCTTCCGTTCGGCCGACGCCGCCCCGATGCCGGCCGGGAAGTTCGTCAAGGTCACGATCCCGCTCTACTACGAGGGCCACGCCTACCGCGCCGGCACCCGGATCCGTATCACGATCGCGGCACCGAACGGGACGCAGCCGATCTGGTCGTTCGCCAAGACGTCGACGGCACTCACGAAGGTCTCG
The DNA here is from genome assembly GCA_025464915.1 of Frankiales bacterium. Lineage (GTDB taxonomy): Bacteria > Actinomycetota > Actinomycetes > Mycobacteriales > SCTD01 > RYN-111. Next base: position 11,813 of record JAODNF010000408.1, read on the forward strand.
GTGCAGTTCTCGCCGTCGATGCCGTCGTCGCTCGTTCTGCCGGTGATCCCGGGCGTCGCGGTCCCGACGGGCCAGCCGGCCTGCCCGAGCCTGCGCAACGAGCCGTGCCGCCCCTACGTCGCTCTCCCCAACAACAAGGGGTAGTCCAGGAGCCTGTGGACGGCCGGCAACCGCGGAAGAGATCCACGCGGCGCTGCTCGTGAGCGGTGCCAGCGCGTACGAACTCTGCTCGCTGCCGCCGAGCAGAAACCGTAGGGCGGACAGACGTGTCTACCTGGTCGAGGCCACGGATTCTGCTCGCTGGGGGCGAGCAGAAGAGGTCTGGCCGCACCACTGTCTAGGGCGGAGCGGCAAGGCGTGCGCGCAAGCCGGAGGCTCGCTGCACGCGACGGTCGACAGCGGCACGGACGCCGGCCTCGGAGCCGATGACCGTCACCTCGGTCTCCGCGCGGGTCACGGCTGTGTAGAGGGTTTCCCGGGTCCCCAGGGGCGACGACGCGGGCGGGAGCAGCACGGTGACCGAGGGGAACTGCGAGCCCTGCGCGCGGTGGACCGTCATGGCATACATCGGGCGGACGTCGCCGAGGCTGCCGAGCCGGATCGGCTTGTGGCCGTCGAAGGCGGCGACGAGCTCGCCGCCGGATTCGACGACGACGCCGGTGTCGCCGTTCCAGAGGCCGTTGTCGTAGTCGTTGGAGGTGACGAGCAAGGGCTGGCCGGCGAAGCGGCCGTCGCGGCGAGGGGCGATGCCGGGGACGTCCTGGAGCAGCCACGCGTGGATGAGCTCGGTCCAGGTGCTGACGCCGCGGGGGCCGCGGCGGTGGGCGCAGAGCAGCCGGTGCGAGGCGAGGGCCTGGAGGGCGGCTCCGGAGTCGCCGGCTCGGGCGGCGTCGACGACGGCCGTGAGCTGCGCGATCACGTGGGGGCGCAGGAGGGCCACCGGGACCTCGGCGTCGTCGGCGACCTCGTGGAAGGCGACGCCGTCGAGCCGGTCGACGACCAGGTCACCGTCGCCGTTGCGGATGGCCTGGGCGAGCAGGTCGATGGGGCCGGCCGTCTCGTAGCGGCGGCTCGTGGTGAGCAGCGCGATGCCGTCCCGCAGCCGGGAGCCGGCGGCGGCGGTGTCGGGGTCGTGCGGCACGACGGCGGCGAGCTCCTGCACCCGTGCGCTGGAGCGGCCCGACGACACCAGGTCGGAGAGCACGGCGCCGGCTTCGACGGAGGCGAGCTGGTCCGGGTCGCCGACGAGGACCAGGCGGGTGTGCGGGCGCAGGGCGACGAGCACCTTGGCGAACAGCGAGAGCGAGACCATCGAGGCCTCGTCGACGACGAGGACGTCGACCGGGAGCCGGTTGCTCTCGTCGTGCCAGACCCGCGCGCTGCCGCGGCGGATGCCGAGGAGCCGGTGCAGCGTGGACGAGGAGAGCGCGCCGAGGAACTCGTTGTCGGTCGCAGTGAGCACCGGGTCGGGGCGCAGCAGCGAGGCCGCGAGCCGGGCCGACGCGCGCCCGGTGGGTGCGGCGAGCGCGATCCGCAGCGGCTGCGGTGAGCAATCGCGCAGGGCGACGAGCAGCCGGGCGACGGTCGTCGTCTTGCCGGTGCCCGGACCTCCGCCGAGCACGGCTACCTGCGAGAGCGCGCAGACGGCAGCGGCAAGGCGCTGGTCGTCCGGCTCGTCGCCCGGCCAGAGCCGGGCCAGTGCGGTGGCGAGCGCCGCGCGATCGACCGACACGGGCAGGGCGATGCGACGCAACAGGTCGTCGGCGACGGCGACCTCCTGGCGCCAGTAGGCGTCGAGCCACAGCAGCGACCCCTCGCGGTGGAGGGGGCCGTCGACGAGGGGCGAATCGTCCAGAGCCGACCAGTCCTCCGGCCAAGGCAGCGTCGAGGCGTCGACGGTCTCGTCGTCCGAGACCGTGGTGTGGACGTGGTCCAGGTCGAGCACGACCGAGCCGTGCCGCACGCTGCGGACGGCGAGGCCGAGCGCCAGCTGCGCGATCTCGTTGTCCTCCTGCGCCAGGGCCGACAGCCGGGTGGCGACGTGGACGTCGGCGGCGTCGAGGACGGCGGCCTCGTTGAACCGTCGGAGCAGGCCCTTGCCCGAAGCGGCGAGCATCAGCCGTCACCCGCCAGCAGGTCCGACAGCGCCGGCACCAGGCCCGGTGCCGGCTGCCACGACCAGACACCGGTGTCGGACCCGGGGCCGACCATGCCGCGCAGGAACAGGTAGCGCACCGGGCCGAGGTGGCGGTCCGGCTGGTAGTCGGGCAGCCGCCAGCGCAGGTAGCGGTGCAGGGCGACGCAGTAGAGCAGCGCCTGGAGCGGGTAGTGGGCCTCGAGCATCGCGTCGTCGAGCGCCTCGCGCCGGTAGTGCCACGCGGTCAGCGGGACGTCGCGTGGCGCGAGCCGGTTGGTCTTGTGGTCGACGACGCTGTAGCGGCCGTCGACCCGGAGCACGACGTCGATCGAGCCACCGAGGTAGCCGCGCAGCAGGGTCTCCGACATCGCCGCCGCATCGAGCACGTCGGCGTAGGCGCGGACCGGGTCGCCCTCGGGCAGGTGCGTGCGCAGCAGCTCGCTCACGTCCCCGAGCCGCACCTCGGCGACCGGCTCGTCCCCACCCGCGAGCGGCATCTCGAAGTCGAGCTCGCGCAGCTGCTCGGCCCGCGGGATGTCCTTGAGCGCGAGCCCGCCCGGGCCCAGCGGCGTCGACACGGCCGGCAGCAGCGCCTCGGCCAGCTCGAGCCCCGCGCCCGCCCGCACCAGCTCGTCGACGAGCGACGGCGCCGAGAGGTCGGCCTCCTCGAGCACCTCGTGGACGAGGGTGCCGAACGCCGCACCGCCGGGCAGCTCGCCCATCGGCGACGGCACCGCGGTGGCGTCGATCCCCGCCGCGACGACTGTCGGCTCGTCGTCCTTCGCCTCCAGCTCCGGCTCGGACCCGACGGCGGGCCCGGCATCGTGGGCGTCGCGGGTGAGGCCGCTGTACGAGGTGCGCCGCCAGGTCAGGTCCACCGACCGGGCGAAGTCGGCGAGCCTCAGGTCGGCGACGTCCGGAGGCACGAAGGGCATGGGCGTCAGGACGACGTTGGACGCGGTCTCGACCTGCACCGCCGTCCCTGCGATCAGGTGCAGCTGGGCGAGCGCTGCCTCCTCCGCGGGGACGGGCACGTCCTCGGGGATGTCCGCGGGGTCGGTGCAGAACAGCAGCCGGTGCAGCGGACTGCCGGGCGTCTTCTTCGACGGCGCCCACCACAGCACGAGCCGCGAGATGGCGCGGGTCATCGCGACGTAGAGCAGCCGCAGCTCCTCCCCGGCGCTCTCGGTGTCCTCACCCGCGCAGGCAGCGTCGTACCCGCCGTCCTTCTTGCCCCCGACGAACAGGGTGCGCCTGCCGTCGCCGTCATGGCCACGCGGCTGCCGCTCGGCCGTGCCGCCGCCTGACTCGTCCCAGCCGAAGGGGACCAGGACGACCGGGAACTCGAGGCCCTTGCTGGTGTGGACCGTCACGACCTGCACGGCGGCCCGCTCGGTGTCGAGGCGGCGGGATCGCTCCTGGTCGAGGTCACCCGTGTCCGCCACGCGCTCTCGCAACCACGACACGAGGCCCGCGAGCCCGAGCTGAGCCTCGACGCCCTGGCCGTGGACGATCTCCGCGACGTGCCGAAGGTCGGTGAGCAGGCGCTCGCCCTCGTCGAGGCGCAGCAGCCGGTCGGCGAGCTGCGTCTGCTCCGACACGACCGCGTACAGGCCCGCGACTCCGCGCTCGCCGAGCACGTCCACCCAGGTGCGCAGCTGCTGCGCCAGGTCGTCGGCGGCCCCGACGCCGGCGTCTCCGTCGAGCTCCTGGGCGCGGCGACCGATCAGCGAGGTCAGCGCGAGTCGGCGCACCCGGCCTCGGTTGTGGGGCTGCTCGAGGGCCTCGAGGAAGACGACCCAGTCCTTGGCCGCGGACGTCGTGAAGACGCTGGTGGTGCCGGAGAGCACACTCGGCACGTCCACAGCGAGGAGTGCGTCGCGCACGAGCTGGGCCTGGGTGCCGGTGCGCACCAGCACGGCGATGTCCCGCGCTGTCAGGGGGCGAGGTGTGCTGGTGAAGCGCGGCGAGTAGTGCAGGTCCTGCTGCAGCAGCTGCACGACCTCCGAGGCGACGTCACGCGCCACGTGCTCACGGACGGCACCGACGAGCGGCATGCTCCTCGCGCTGCCCGGCAGGTGCGAGCGAGGGAACGCGCGCAGCCGCACGGCGGGTCCCTCGGGGGTGACGGCGATCTCGGCGTGACCGGCCTTCACCTCGCCGACGACGATCTCGGGGTGCCCGAGGGCGGCACCCCGGAGCAGCACCTTCAGCCCCTCGAGGACACCCGTGTCGCTGCGCCAGTTGGTGTCCAGCGACTCCCGTACGTCCGCGACCTTGCGTGCTTCGAGGTAGGCGTTCACGTCAGCGCCGCGGAAGGCATAGATGGCCTGCTTGGGGTCGCCGATGACGACCAGGGTGCGGTGCCCGTGGAACGCGGTCTGCAGGACGTCCCACTGCACGGGGTCGGTGTCCTGGAACTCGTCGACGAGCACGACGGAGAAGCGGGCACGCAGGCGCTCACAGGCGGCTGGACCTGTGATCGGATCACACAAGGCGGCGCGCACGCGCCCGAGCTGGTCGTCGTACCCGAGGACCCTCATCCGGCGCTTGCGTGCCTCGACCTCCTCGCGAACCTTCGTGCAGAACCGCACCCGAAGGTCGCCCGGCGAGTCCTGGTCGGCACCGAGCGGGTGCAGCGTGGCGTCCGGGTCGTAGACCGCTCGCTTGGCGATCGACATCGCCGCACTCCGGTCGAACGGGAGCAGCGCGTTGCCGAGCCCGCTGAAGCGCAGGTAGAGGTCGTCCACGACCTCACTGATCAGGTCGTCGAGGTTCTCGACGAGCTGCGTGCCCGGGTCGAGGTCCGAGAGCGTGCCGAGCGAGCGGAGCACCTGCTCGCAGAAGCCGTGCGTCGTCGCCACCGTCGCGCTGTCGAACGACGCGAGCGCCGTGGCGAGTCGATGGCGGTGCAGCTCGACGTCACTGCCGCTGAGCAGCTGCACCACGGGGTCGGCCGACGGCGCGCCCAGACCTTCGTGGACGGACAGCAGGCGCTCCCGGACGCGGGTGCGCAGCTCGCTCGTGGCAGCCCGGCCGAACGTGACGACCAGCAGCTGGTCGATGGTGGCGTGACCCTCCGCGACGTAGCGGCACACCAGGCCCGCGATGGTCCAGGTCTTGCCCGTGCCGGCACTCGCCTCGAGCACCGACGTCCCGGTGGGCAGCGGCCCGTCGAGCCTCACGAGGCGTCCATCAACGGCTGCCAGACCCGCATCGACAGCCGGGCGAAGTCGTTCGGCTCGATGCCGTGGCCGTCCGGCAGGGGAACCGGCGAACGCCACCCCCACAGCGCGCGGAACGGGACCTCGCCCCAGACGACGAGGTTCTCGGTCTCCCTGTCCTCCTTGGGGTAGCCCCAGTCCGACGTCCACGCCTTGTAGGCCTCGTCGCGGCTCTGGTCGACGTCGTTCAGCCCGAGGCGCTTCAGCGCATACGCGGACGAGGTGGCGACCGGGATGGGAAGCGGCGTGCGCAGGCCGATCTCGCGGAGCGCGACGAGGTCGGCGAGGTGCTGCCGGGCGTCGTTCGCCGACAGCGGCCCGAGGGTCCGCACCTTGGCCTTGTCGCGGTCACGCCCGACGACGACGGCCTGCCAGTCGCCGGGCTGCGTGGCCGTCAGCGCGAGCAGCTCGACCCACGCGCGAAGCTGCTGCTTGGCCTTGAGGTTCGAGTAGGTGATGTGCAGCAGGGTCGACGCGTGCACGCCCGTGACGGCGCCCGTCACGTCCCACCCACCGACGCTGAGGTTCACGTCGACGGCCGTGGCATCCCCTACCCGGTAGGGCGCTGCCGTGTTGACGAGCGTCTGCACCCGCGGCCCGACCGTGGTCAGGACGTCGACGCCGAGCGCACCGGGCGGCAGCTCCCCGCGCGAGCGCACGGCCGCGATGACCTGGTCCGGGCTGTCACCGCGCAGCAGCGCCTTGAGCATGCGGTCGCCGACCGTCCACTCCTGGAGGTTGTCGAGCTCGAGCGGCATCGCGTCGCTCGGCTGCTCGTCGCGGCTCGTGGCGAGGACGCCGAGCCGCTGGCGCAGAAACGCCTTGGCCGGGTTCTCGAAGAACTCGCTCAGCTGGCGCAGCGTCACCGACCTCTCGGTCGGGACCGGCAGCACGTCGTCGAGGAACGGTGGCGGGGGGACCGGCTCGACCAGAGTGGCCTTGGCTCCGGCGAACGCCGAGGTGTCGAAGGAGAACGGCCCGTCCGCACCGAGCGCTCCGTCGGCGAAGTTGACGGCGTCGAAGGGCTGCAGCGGGTGCCGGACGACGACGTCATGGCGAGCATCGCCGAGCGCGTCGAGCAGCTCCCCCACCGGCACGGCCGGCGGCAGGTGGGCACCGGTGCGGACGTCGGCGCCGTTGTAGGTGATGACGAGGTGCTGCCGCGCCGCCAGCAGCGCGTCGAGGAACAGCTGGCGGTCCTCCGACCGCGGGTCCCGCTCCCCCAGCCGGGGCGCGCGGGCGAGCACGTCGTCGCCGTCCGGGATCCCATGCCGCGGGAACGCGTTGTCGTCCATGCCGAGCAGGCAGATCACCTTGTGCGGGACGGAGCGCATCGGCGTGAGGGTGCAGACGGTCATGCCGCCGGTGCGGAAGCTGGTGCGGGTCGGTCGACCGGCGAGCCGCTCCTCGAGCAGCGTCTGCACGTCAGTGAGGGTCAGCACCGCCGTACTGCCCGCCGACGCCGTCCGCAGCTCGTCCAGCTCGCGTGCGAGCTGCACGGTCTGCCACTCGCCGGTGTACCGAGGCACGTCCCCCAGCTCCTCGACCGCCTGCTGCAGCGCGTCGAGCCAGCTCCCGACCGTCGTCGCCGCGCGGAAGCGAACCAGCGCCGCGCGCAGCCTGTCCACCAGCTCGGCGAAGCGACCCGTGAGATCGATGTCGGTCGAGTCGATCCCGCCGAGCGGCATGGTGCCGGACCACGGCTCGACCCGGCCGCCCATCGCGACGCCGGCGAGCACCCGGTCGAGCCCGCCCTCCCAGGTCCCGTCCGTCATCCGGCCCAGCTTCCACGGCTCTCGGTGCCCGGCGTCCAGGCCCCAGTGCACGTTCGCCTCCATGGTCCAGGCACGCAGCTGCTCGACGTCGTCGTCGCCGAAGCCGAACCGCTGCCGCACAGCAGGCGCACCCGCGAGGTCCAGGACCTGTGCGCCGGTCACACGACTGCCCGCCAGCGTCAGGACCTTCGACGCGAGCCCGAGCAGCGGGTTGGTCTGGCGCGGGCTGCGGTCAGCGATGCTGACGCGCAGCCGTCCCCCGGGGTGCGAGTCGGTGTCGAACACCGCCTTCACGAGCGGCGCGTAGGTCTCGACGTCGGGGCACATCACGAGCACGTCGCGGGGCTCGAGCATCGGGTCGCTCGCCAAGATCTGCAGCACCGCCTCGCGCAGCACCTCCACCTGGCGCGCCTGGCCGTGGCACGCATGGACCTGCACCGACCGGTCCCCCCGGCCCGAGACGGCGCCGTCGGTGACGAGGGACCGCTGCAGCCGATGGAGCAGCCGGTCGGACGGGGCGGGTACGTCGTGCACCGTGACCTCGACGGACGTCGCGCCGACGAGGCGCTGCTGCAGCTCGCGCACGTCGCGGCTCAGGCTGACCAGCAGCGGGTTGGTGAGGGCCGCCGCGGACGTGTCGTCCGCGCGGAGGACGGCAGACGTGCCGATGGCCTCCCACAGGGCCGCACCCGGGTGGTGCACGAACAGGTGCACGTCGCGCGCCTCCGCCAGGGCGACCAGCACGTCGAGCCGCGCCTTGCTGATGCGGCTCAGGCCGAAGACGCTCAACCGCGACGGCAACGGGACGCGCGACGGGTCGGACCGCAGGGCTGCGAGGGCAGCACCGTGCAGCTCCGCGGGCCGGGGGACGCCGACGCGCGTCTGCAGGGCGGCGAGCAGCTTGGCCTGCCACTGCAGGTCCGGCGGGAACGCGACGTCGCCGCGCCGGTCGTTGTCGTAGCGCGCGAACAGTCCCGCCAGCTTCGACGCCGTGGCGTAGAGCCGGCCGCGCGACAGGTACCGCTCCAGCGCCTCGAACGCCGGGTCGGCCGGCAGGCCACGCAGCAGCTCCACGAGGTGCCAGGTCGTGACGCCGGGAGCCCAGGCCTCGACCGCCGCCGCCATCGGCGCGTGCGCCGAGGACGCGGCCTCGTCCAGCAGCGTCGCCGGCGACGGGAACACCACGTTCGCGCAGACCCCGTCCGCAGCGCCGCCCACCCCCAGCGACGTCGACAGCTCCTGGGCCAGCCAGCGCTCGACCCCCTTGGCAGGCACGGCGATGACCTCGGACTGGAACGGGTCGGGGAGCGGCTGGGCCAGCACGCCCGCGAGCGCCTGCTGCAGCGCGCCGCCGGACGGACTCAGGTGGAGACGCAGCGGCACGTGCCCTTCCTACCGCACGGCACGGACACCTTGGAACGCCCTCGCGGATCCGGGAAGGGGCTAGGACGCGGCCGTCGGGTGCGCCCGGGCGTAGGCGTCGAGGACCTCGCCCGGCACCCGTCCCCTTGCCGACAGCGTGAACCCCTGCGACACCGCCCAGGCCCGCACCACCGCCGGCTTCGGTGCGGCGGCTGCGAGGGGCGGTGCCGGCACGAGGTCGGCCAGCCGCTGCGCCACCCTGTCGAGCCCGAGGTTCTCCGACACCGCTGCTGCCAGGAACCGGTAGGTCCACTCCTCCGCGAGGGGGCGCGTCTCGGCGAAGAAGATCGGCACGCTGGGCCAACGGACCTGGACCCGCGCCAGCAGGTCGGCGACGAAGGACGGCTTCACGTGTTCGAGGGCGAACACCCGCGACCACCGGTCCTCGATCACGACGGCGGCTCGCGGCATGGTCGCGAGGTCCGACACCTGCGCGCCGAGGCGGCCGTCGACGAGGCTGCGCGCCAGGTCGTCCAGGGACTTGCGCTCGACGACGGCGAGCCACTTCCCGTCCTGCCGCACCCCGTAGTCGCCGCACGGCAGCGACCCGGGAAGGACCGAGACCTGCTGCGTGGGGAACTTGTACGCGTACCGCTCGCGCCGGTCGACCACGACCTCGAGCGAGGCGAGACCGGAGGCCCGCGCCGTCGGCGTACGAACCCCCGGCCTGGCCTGCTTCGTCGTCCGCGGCGTCTGCCAGAAGATCGCCTCTCGCCCGGTCTTGAGCCGGGTGAACACGAACTGGCTGCGGTTCTCGCGACCTCGGTCGAGCACCAGGTCCAGCGCGGGCCCGCGCGTGCTGCAGGTCCGCACCGGGACGCGCTCGACGATCTCCGCGCCCTCCGGCCAGGCCGCCGCGCGATGGCAGTAGACCTTGCTCGTCCGCGGCCAGGTCTCCCGCGACTTCAGCACGACCGGCCGGCCCGGCAGCGGGATGCGCAGCAGGTACGGCAGCGCGGAGTCCTCCTCGAGGTTCCGCGCGATGACGAAGTCCTCCACGCGCGCAGCGTAGGACGATCAGACGTCGATGACCGCCACGCGGCGCCCGGCAAGCCTTGCCTCGGGCGACGGGAAGGACGCAGCCCCGCCGCTGCAGGCAGGAACGGGGGTAACCGTGTCGAAACGTGCTCCATGCGCCGCCCCCGCGTGCTGTTCTCGCTCGCCCTCGTCGCGGGCCTCCTGCTGCCGCAGCACCCGGACGCGAGCCCGGTCCCGGGCGTCATCGCCGTCGGTCCCGGCGGCGCGACGCTCGGCTACCTCAGCAAGGTCGCTGTGGAGCCGCAGGGCTCGGAGCTGACGTTCGTCAACGGCGACGAGCTGGCCCACACGGTGACGGCCGTCGACCGCGACCCGGACGGCAAGCCCCTGTTCAGCGGCAACGCTCTCCCGGGTACGACGTCGGTGATCGCCGGCGTCGACCGGCTGAAGGCCGGCAGCTACGACTTCGTCTGCTCCTTCCACCCCAACATGGCAGGCACCCTGCTCGTGCAGGGCGGCAGCGGCGGGGTCGGTGCCGCGAAGCCGAGGTTCCAGACCCCGCTGAAGATGCCCGAGGTGCTGACCGGCAGCCGGATCACGCTCACGGCGGAACAGGCCGACGTGCCGCTGCTCCCCGGCCGTCCGGCGACGACGATGTACACGTTCAACGGCAGCTGGCCCGGTCCGACCATCCGGCGACCGGTCGGCGCGAAGACGACGGTCACCGTCGTCAACAAGCTCCCGTCGGCGTTCGGGTCGATCAGCCTGCACGTGCACGGCGACCACCACAGCTCCGCCGACGACGGCCGGCCGGACAGCGACCTGGTCGCGACGGGCAAGGCGAAGACCTACACGCTCGGCCTCAAGGACGGCGGAAAGGCCGAGCGCGCCGCGTTCTCCTTCTACCACGACCACCGGATGGACGAGACCGGCCGCAACAACTGGTACGGCCTCAACGGGATGTTCATCACCGACGACCCGAAGGAGAAGCGCCTCGGCCTGCCGACGGGTGCCTACGACCTGCCGCTCACCGTCGCGGACCGGTCGTTCGACGACGCGAGCCAGCTCACCGACCCGTTCCCCACGGCGAGTGACGCGACCAGCCCGACGACGCCGTTCACCGGGCCGTACGCGCCTCCTGGTGACGCCACCGCCGGCACCCGCACCCTCGTCAACGGCACCTTCCTCCCGTACCAGCTGACCGCGAACCGCAGGTATCGCGTCCGGCTGCTCAACGCGTCCAACTTCAGCTCCTACGACTTCCACTTCAGCGACGGCCGCCCGATGGTGCAGGTCGGCAACGGCGCGGCGCTGCTCAGCAAACCGGTGACGAGGACGGACGTCCTGCTCGGTCCGGCCGAGCGCGCCGACGTCGTCGTCGACTTCAGCAACGCCCTCGGCAAGAACGTCGTGCTCGAGAGCATCGCCCGCACAGACGGCAGCCTCACCGGCATCGGCAGCCAGAGCACCCCGTTGATGCAGTTCCGCGTGACGAAGCGGGCGCCGCAGTCGGCAGCGGTACCCGCGGCCCTCGTGCCGCTGCCCGCCCTCGACATCCCCACGGCGCCGACGATGACGTGGGTCCTCGGCCTGGGCGCGAACACCGGCGGGACGCACTGGACCGTGAACGGCCAGCCCTACGAGGACGGCCGCACCGACGCGGCCATCACCCTCGGCAGCACGCAGCGGTGGGCGATCGTCAACGCCAGCACCATCACGCACTACGTGCACCTGCACGAGGAGGCGTGGCGGACGGTCACCCGCAACGGGCAGCCGCCACCGGCGTGGGAGGCCGGGTTGCAGGACACCTGGCGCCTTGACCCCGGCGATGTGGTCGAGGTGGCCGCGAGAGTCACCGACTTCACCGGCCCCTTCCTCATCCACTGCCACATGCTCGACCACGAGGACCACGGCCTGATGGCCACGTTCACCGTCCTCAAGCCCGGCCAGCAGGCCCCGGCCCACAAGCACCCGACGCTCCTGGACCTGACGTCGCGCTACCTCTGCACCGTCCCGAAGGAGTCCCGCACGTGAAGATCCGAGTCGCTCTCGCCGCCGCGGCGCTGGCCGTCACCGCCGGCGTCGTGGCCCTCCCGGCGCAGGCCGCGAGCTCCCACGTGATCCTCGTGTGCAGCGGCACCGCGGGCTGCCCACCCGTGCCGAAGGGCACGCCCGTCTACAAGAGCATCGCGGTCGGCGTCAGCCACGCGCAGAACGGCGACTGGGTCCTGGTCTGGCCCGGCACCTACAAGGAGGCCGTGACGGTCCAGCCGACCGCGGCCCTCACCAACGGGCTGCACATCCGCGGCATGCAGCGCAACGGGGTCGTCCTCGACGGCACCGGCACCTCGGGCTCCGGCATCTGGGTCCACGGCGTCAACAACACCTGGGTCGAGAACATGAGCGGCCAGCACTACAAGAACGGCTCGGCCAACGCCTTCTACTGGACCGGCGTCGACGGCTACTGGGGCAACTACCTCACGGCCTACGACAACGGCGACTACGGCGTCTACGCCTACAACTCCACGAGCTCCGGCAAGACGCCGTCGACGTTCGCCTTCGACTACGGCTCCTGGAACGCCGACAGCGGCATCTACGTCGGCGGCTGCTCGGACTGCCACGCCGTCGTCACCAACAGCCGCGCCTACAAGAACGCCCTCGGTTACTCCGGCACCAACGCCGGCGGCGAGCTCTACCTCATCAACTCAGAGTGGGACCACAACGCCACCGGCATCCTGCCCAACACCCTCACCAGCGAGCCGGACCCGCCGCAGCGCGGCACGACGATCGCCGACAACTACATCCACGACAACAACGCGACCGACATCCCCGGCACCGGCATCACGGGCATCGCGCCGGTCGGCGTCGGCGTCGGCCTCGCGGGCGGCTGGGACAACATCGTGCGGCACAACCGCATCGAGAACCAGAAGCACGCGGGCGTCCTCATCCAGTGGCTCTTCACGCCGCCCTACGACAACCAGGTCGTCTACAACACCTTCAAGAACGTCGCGTACGCCAAGAGCGCCGGTGACGCCGACATCTCCATCGACGCGGCCTCGCTGCAGAACTGCATCGAGGGCAACACCGACGGCGGCAAGCCGGCCAGCGTCGACCCGATCGACCCGGTCGGCACGACGAACTGCGGCGACGACAACCCGCTGCGCACCGCCATCGGCCGCGGCATCTACGGCCCCGGCGACCCGGTCGTCGACGTCATGAGCGCCCTGAACGCCGCCGGCATCACCGAGCCCAAGGACTACAAGGGGCCCGGCCCGCACCCGGACGCCCAGAGGACCATGGCCAACCCGTGCGCCGGCGCCCCCGCTAACCCGTGGTGCTCCGGCGGCAAGCCGATCGTCGCGCCGCCCACCAGGCCCAAGCGGTAACCGGCGCAGCCGGACCGGTCAGGCGATGCCGTCCAGTTGGGCCGTTCGGGTGACCAGGAAGCACCCGTACAGGCCGATTCAACCGATGTGTCCGACGAAGGATCCGCTCCCCCCACCACAGCGCGGAACGTGCTGCCCCTTCGCCGTGGGCGCAGGGGGCTGATGGCTGACGGCGACTACCTCCCCCAGGTCGTCGTGATCCCCCGCGCCGACCACGAGGCCCGCGAGTGGGCCGACCTCGCGCTGGCCAGTGCGACCGAGCTCGAGCTGCAGCTCGGCGACGAGCGCGCCGCCCACGCCGCCACCCGCGTCGCCCTGGAGGCTGAGCAGGCCGCCCTGGCCGCCGAGCGCGGCAAGGTCTCCGTCGCCGCCGCCCGCATCGCCTCCACCGAGGCCGCTCTCGGCGAGCTGCGCGACCGAGAGGCCGAGACCGTCCAGAACCTCGACCGGGCCCTCAGCGAGCGCTGGCGGCTCGAGGAGGAGCTCGGCTCGATGGTCCAGCAGGCCAACGCCGTCGACGCCCACCGCGCCCAGGCGGTCCGCGACCTGGCCGCCGTGCAGGCCGATCACGCCGAGCTCGAGAAGCTCCTCGGCGAGCGCGAGGCCACGATCACGGTCCTCGAGGCGAAGGTCGCGACCAGTGCCGGCGCGCTGCTGCGGCAGGTCGAGCAGCGGAACGTAGCGCTGGAGGCGAACGCCCGCCTCACCGACGAGCTCACCAGCGTCCAGGCGCAGCTCGAGCGCATCCGCGAGGCGCTGGGCTGAACCCCGTTCGATCGGCCCCATTATACCGAATATCTCGGCGTTCCGCATCGGCTGGATGAACGATATCAGGCGTGTAGATTCGTCTTTGCGAACATGTTTTCGTATACGCCTGTAGGGCAGGATAGCCGTATGCCCGCGACCACGCCCCTCGCCGTCGAGGAGCAACGGGCTGCCCTGGTCGCCCTCGAGGAGCACGAGGCCCGGAGGGCCCAGCTCCACGCCGAGGGCGCCGTGATCCGCGCCGAGATCGCCCGGCTGTGGAGCAGCGCCCGGAGCGGCTTCGCGGAGATGGAGGTGGCGGGGACGGCCCTGGTGGGCCAGGTCCGGGCGGCGCGCGAGCTCGACGACGCCCAGCGAGAGGTCGAGCTCTTCCCGCAGCTCCACGCCCTCGTCGCCGAAGGGCTCGTCTTCGTGCCGACCGTCGAGGCCGTCCTGCGCGCGACCGTCCGCTGCACCCCCGAGGTGCAGGCCGCCGTCGACACCCGCCTGGCCGCGCAGCTCATCGGAACCAACGTCACCGACGTCCGCCGCCTCGTCGCGCACACGGTCCTCGCCGTCGAGGCCGAGATCGACCCGCAGCTCACCGAGGAGCGCCGCGCGCGGGCGAAGAAGGACGCCCGGGTCTGGCAGTCCCCCGGAGACGACGGCATGACGTCGATCGGCGCGATCATCGACGCCGTCGCGGGCCGTCGCTGGGCGCTCGACTTCGACCAGCTGGTCAAGGCGCAGGTCGTCCTCGACAAGCGAGTGGGCGCGAGCGGACCCTCGAGGAGATCAAGGTCGAGGTGTTCTCGCACC
>JAODNF010000409.1 GCA_025464915.1 Frankiales bacterium
TGCGACGTGTAGTTGCCGGCACTCGCGGCCGCCTTCTCCTCGTCGACGATGTTCAACCCGTAGGACTTGGCGAGCTTCTTGAACGCGTCGACGCCCGGCGCCCAGTTGGCGCTGTCGCGCTCGAGGATGCCGATCTTCTTGCCCTTGTACTTCTGCGCCGCGAGCTTGGCGAAGCCCTCGCCCATCTGCTCGACGGTCGGCAGCGGTGTGAAGGAGTACCGGTTTCCGGCGGAGCCCTTCACCGTCGCCGTGTGGTACACGTACAGCTGGTGCACCGACTCGGCGTAGTTGCGCACCGTCGGGATCTGGTCGAAGCCGATCCCACCCAGCATGAGGAACGGCTTCTTCGCCACGCACGCCTTGGCGGCGGTCACAGCCTTCTGCGGGTCGTACCCGTCGTCCTCGTAGCTCTCGGTGACCTTCCTGCCCAGCACGCCGCCCTTCTCCGCGTTGATCGCCGTCCAGAACACGTTCAGATCGCTCGGCTCCGTGTGGAAGGCCGGTGCGTAGGTCAGCGCCGCATGCGCGCAGAGCGTGATCGCACCCTTGCTGATGCCGATGCGGTCCTCCTTCGCCGTGAAGAGGTGGACCGAGCTGGTGTCGACCGGGTCACCGCCGGTCGTCCCCGTGCCGGCCGTTCCGGAGGTGGCGGTCCCCGAGGTCGTACCGCTCGACCCGGTGGCGCCGGACGTGAACCCGGCCGTCCCCCCGCTGCTGCTCGTGGTGCTTCCTGGCACCTGTCCGGTGGTCGAGGTCGTCGCTGGAGCGTTCCCCTTCGTCGTACCCCCGTCGCCGGTGGTCGGATCGGCCGAGCCGGTCGACGCTGCGTCGGGGCCGGTGAGGGACTGAGGTGCGGGGGCTGAGGAGCAGGCGGCGAGCACCGCTCCCACGAGGAGCGCGGCGAGCGCGTGGTGACGGCGAGGCATGCTGTGAAGTACGCCACAGACGGGTGTTTCACCTGCACGTCGACCTGGTGAATCTCACAAGAGAATCTTGTGAGATCCACAAGGCCGGCGCTCGTCGCACGCTCGGTCTAGCGTGCTGACGCATGACGACGCGGCCGGAGTGGCAGTTCTTCCGCTCGTTGTGGCACGCCGACCGCCCCCTGGCCACGGTCTGGTGGTCGTTGATGCTGCTGCGGGGCCTGCTGCCCATCGGGCTCGCGGTGGGGACCGGACGGGTGGTCGACGCCATCAGCTCCTCCCGCGACCTGACCGCTCCGCTCGTCGTGGTGGGCGTGCTCTTCGTCCTGCTCCAGGTCGCCGCTCCCCTGCACGCGGGCGTCTCCGCCAACCTGGGCAACCGCGAGGCGGCCTGGCTCTACGACCGGCTGACGGACGCGTGCGTGACGCCCGCGGGCATCGGGCACCTCGAGGACCCGGAGCTGACCGACGACCTGAGCATCGCCCGCGACTTCGACCTCGGGCACACCGGTCCGCCGATGAGCTTCAACGTCGACTTCATCCAGCAGTCGATGGTGACGATGGTCGCCGGGATCGCAGCCGCGCTCACCCTCGGCTGGTACGTCTGGTGGGGGCCGTTCGTCGTCGGTGGCGCCTGGGTCTCGACGCACTACCTGCTGCGTGAGAGCGGCGTCTGGAAGGACCGGCTCACGCCCGAGGTCCGCAGCGCCCAGCGCGACGCCGAGTACGCCTACCGGATGGCGGTCGACCCGCCCGCGGCCAAGGAGCTCCGGCTGTTCGGCCTGGCGCCGTGGACGATCGCCCGCTTCACGGACCGGCGGCGCCGGCTGTTCGAGCTGCAGACGGACGCGACCCGGCTGCGCGAGCGGTCCGTGCTGCTCGCGCTCGTCATCGTCGGCGGCGCCAACGCGCTGTTCTTCTGGTCGCTCTCGCGGACCGACGACGGCCTAGGCGCCACCGTCGTCGCCGCCCAGCTCGCGGCCCAGGCCGGTGCGATCGCCTTCGGCGGGCTCAACTGGACGATGGACGCCTGCGCGGCGGCAGTGTCCGCGGTCCTGAAGATGGACACGGCGATGGCGCCGCGCGGCGCCCTGTCGCCGGGTACGACGGACGCCCGCGACCTTCCGGTCGCACTGTCGCTCGAGGGCGTCCGTTTCGGCTACCCCCGTAGCGAGGGGCTGGTCTTCGACGGGCTCGACCTCGTCGTCACAGCCGGGTCCTCCCTGGCGATCGTCGGCCAGAACGGCGCGGGCAAGACGACGCTCGCCAAGCTGCTGTGCCGGCTCTACGACCCGACGGCAGGTGCGATCCGCGTCAGCGGCGTGGACCTCCGCGAACTCGACATCACGTCCTGGCGCGAGCGGGTCACCGCCGTCTTCCAGGACTTCATCCGCTTCGAGCTCTCCTTGCGGGACAACGTCGACCCCGGTCACCGGGCCACCGACGAGCAGGTGCTCGCGGCCCTCGCCGACGCCGGGGCGGAGGGCCTCGCGGAGCTCGACCAGCCGCTGTCGAAGCAGTACCGCGGCGGCACCGACCTCTCGGGCGGCCAGTGGCAGCGGGTGGCCCTGGCGCGTGCCCTCTGCGCCGTCCGGGCGGGGGCCGGGCTGGTGCTCCTCGACGAGCCGACGGCGCAGCTCGACGTCCGCGGCGAGGCGGAGATCTTCGGCCGGGTCCTCGAGGCCACCCGCGGGGCGACCACGATCCTGGTGTCACACCGCTTCTCGACGGTCAGGCGGGCCGACCGCATCTGCGTCCTCGAGCACGGCCGGGTCATCGAGCTCGGCAGCCACGACGAGCTGATGGCGCTCGGCGGTCGCTACCGCACGATGTTCGACCTGCAGGCCTCCCGCTTCTTCGAGGAGTCCGAGGAGGAGGGGGTCGTCGATGCCCTCTGACATGCAGGCGGACGACGAGCTGCCTCCCGCCGTCGCGTCGATGATCCGGCTCGTCCGGCTCGGCTGGACGAACGAGAAGCGGCTGCTGCTCATCGCGACGACGCTGTCGTTCGCGGCGTCGTTGCCGGATGCCCTCATCGCCCTGTGGCTCAAGCTGATCGGCGACGCCGCACAGCACCATGACCGGACCCAGCTCCTGCTCGCCGGCCTGGCCCTCGGCTTCTCCACGACCGGCACCTGGCTGCTCCGCACGGTCGCCGACCGCGCCCAGCGGCGCTTCCGCGATCGCATCGCGATCGCGATCGAGTCCCATGTCGCCCACCTGCAGGCGTCGGTCGCGACCATCGCGCACCAGGAGCGCCCCGAGCTGCTCGACCGGATCGCAGTCCTGCGGACGCAGACGTTCGTCCTCGACCACCTCTACATGTCGTTGCTGTCGACCCTCGGCTGGGTGGTGCGGCTCGGGGCGACCGGCATCCTGCTCGCGTCGGTGCACCCGCTGCTGCTCCTGCTCCCCCTCGCTGCTGCTCCGACAGTGCTCTCGTCGAACTGGCGTCCGGCCGTCGAGCGGGCCGTCGAGGAGCAGGCCGCTCCGGACCAGCGACGTGCCGCGCACCTGTTCAGCACCGCGACCACTGCGGCACCGGGCAAGGAGGTGCGGGTCCTGGGGATCGGGTCCGACCTCGTCCGCGACCGGCGGGCGGCGTGGGAGCGCTGGTACGGCCCCGTCTCCGCAGCGCGCTGGACCACGGCGTACATCGACATCGGTGGCTGGGCGGTCTTCGGCATCAGCTACGCCCTGGCCGTCGCGTGGGTCGCCTCCGGCCTGCACCGCTCGGCCGGCGAGGTGCTGCTGGTACTGGCCGCAGGAGCCCGGCTGTCCTCGTACGTCGCCTCGACCGTGAGCGAGATCGGCTTCCTGCGCGGCATCTGGATGGACGGCTCCCGCCGCCTCGTGTGGCTCGAGCGCTACGCCGAGTCCCTCGTCGCCTCCGCCGACGTCGACGTGCCCGCGACGCTGGGCGAGGGCATCCGCCTGACCGGCGTGTCCTTCGCCTACCCGGGCACGTCGAGGCTCGTCCTCGAGGACGTCGACCTGCTGCTGCCCGCGGGATCGGTCATCGCGGTGGTCGGCGAGAACGGTGCCGGCAAGTCCACCCTCGTGAAGCTGCTGACCAAGCTGTACGAGCCCACGGCCGGCTCCATCACCGTCGACGGGCAGCCGCTCGCCCGGATGTCGCCCGTCGACTGGCGAGCCCGGACCGCGGGCGCCTTCCAGGACTTCGCCAGGTTCGAGTTCGCGGTGCAGCGGTCCGTGGGCCTGGGCGACGTCGAGCGGCTCGACGACGTCTCCGCGGTGTCCTCGGCCGTCTCCTCAGCAGGTGCGGCTGACGTCGTGGCCGGCTTGCCCGCCGGCCTCGACACCCAGCTCGGGGCGACCTGGCCCTCGGGCGTCGACCTGTCCGTCGGCCAGTGGCAGAAGGTCGCCCTCGCCCGGGGGTTCGTGCGCGACGAGCCGATGCTGATGGTGCTCGACGAGCCGACGTCGGCTCTCGACGCCGAGACCGAGCACGCCCTGTTCGAGAGGTACGCCGCCGCGCGCGGCTCCGGCATCACCCTGCTGGTCTCGCACCGCTTCTCCACGGTCCGGATGGCCGACCTCATCGTCGTGCTCGACGGGGCACGGGTGGCCGAGGTCGGCAGCCACGAGGAGCTGATGGCGCGCCAGGGGCCGTACTGCGAGCTCTACACGATCCAGGCGACGGCCTACCGCTAGGCAGGTGTCACAACCGCGGCGGCTGCGTCGTCGGACGGGCATGGCCTACGTACCCCTGGACCCGCACCCGCCCAAGCGGCTGGCCCGCTTCCTGCTCTCCTACGCCCGTCGCAAGTACGGCGACCTGCAGCCCGCTGCGGCGGCCGCCAACCACACCGGCGTGCTGATCGCCAACGGCGCGATCGAGACCGTCGTCGAGAAGCGCTGGAGGGTGCTCGACCCGCACCTGAAGTGGCTCGCGGTGCAGGCATCAGCCGGGGCCATCGGGTGCAGCTGGTGCACCGACTTCGGCTACTACCTCGGCGTGCAGGAGGGCATCGACCCGGCCAAGGTGCGCGACGTGCCACGCTGGCGGGACAGCGACGCCTACGACGAGAAGGAGCGGCTGGTGCTCGAGTACGCCGAGCGGGCGACCGCGACCCCTGCGGACGTCGACGAGGACCTGGCGGCTCGGCTCGCGGAGCACTTCGACGTCGAGGAGCGCGTCGAGCTCGCCGGTTGGGTCGCGCTCGAGTCCTACCGTTCTCGGTTCAACGCCGGCCTGGGTCTGGTGTCGCAGGGGTTCTCGGCATCCTGCGCCGTCCCGGCATGACGCTCGAGGACTTCCTCGCGGCGCGGCCGATGCTGTTCGCCCTCGCCTACCGGATGCTGGGCTCCGCGTCGGAGGCCGAGGACGTCCTGCAGGAGGCCTGGCTCCGGGCCTCGACGGCGACGGACGTGCGCAACGCCGAGGCGTGGCTGACGACCGTGGTCACCCGGCTCTGCCTCGACCTGCTCGGGTCCGCGCGGGTGCGTCGCGAGGAGTACGTCGGGCCGTGGCTGCCCGAGCCGATCGTGACGGACGGCCCGGAGCAGGCCGCCGAGCTCGCCGACTCCGTCTCGCTCGCCTTCCTCGTGCTCCTCGAGGAGCTCTCCCCCGCCGAGCGCGCCGCGTTCCTGCTCCGGGAGGTCTTCCGCTTCGACTACGCCGAGGTCGCGACCATGCTCGACCGGAGCGAGGCGTCCTGCCGGCAGCTGGTCTCGCGCGCGCACAAGCACGTGGACGACCGTCGTACCCGCTTCACCGCGGACCGGGCACGAGCTCAGGAGCTCTCACTGACGTTCCTGTTCGCCTGCCAGACAGGCGATCTCACCACGGTGACCTCGATGCTGGCGGCGGACGCCGTGCTCATCAGCGACGGCGGCGGCAAGGTGTCCGCGGCGCGAAGGCCCATCAACGGTCCCGACCACATCGGCCGCTTCCTCATCGGTGTCCTGCAGAAGGCGCCGACCGCGACCTACACCGTCGCCACCGTCAACGGCGAGCCGGGCGTGGTGTCCCACCTGGACGGCGTCGTCATCAACGCCGTCGCGGTCGAGGTGGTCGACGACCTCATCACCGGCATCCGGATCGTCAGCAACCCCGACAAGCTCGTCGGGATCAGTGCGCCGTCGACGTGAAGCGCCGCCGAGGCGTCCGACGGGGAAAGGATGCCGGACATGCAGGTCAGGATCGCTCGCCAGACCGGCCGGCTGGACGAGGTCGTCGCCTTCTACGAGGGGCTCGGGCTGCCGCGCATCGGCGGCTTCGAGGACCACGACGGCTTCACCGGTGTCATGCTCGCGGTCCCGGGCACCGCAGCGCACCTCGAGCTCGTGACGGGCGGCGCGCACGAGCCGCCGGCACCGCACCCGGAGTCGCTGCTGGTGCTCTACCTCGGCAGCCGAGCGGAGGTCGAGCGCCTGAGCGCTGGGCTCGAGCCCGTGCCCAGCGCCAACCCCTACTGGGACCGCTGCGGGGTCACCGTCGCAGACCCGGACGGCTTCCGGGTGGTCCTGTGCGAGGACACCTGGCAGACCGAGGAGGGGCTGTGAGCGAGGGCGGTCAGTGGAACTGCTCGGAGGGAGCGTTCACGTAGAGCTCCCACGTCTCGTCGGTCTCCCACCCGGTCGCCTCGTAGAGCGGCAGCCCGGCAGGCGTGGCGCCCAGCAGCCCGAGGACCGCGCCGTCGTCGTGGGCGTCGGCCAGGACCGCGTCCAGCAGGGCCCTGCCGAAGCCCTGCCGCTGGCGGTCCGGCGGCGTCGCCATGGTCCAGAGCCCGACGGTGTCGTCGACCCGCGCCGCGGTCACCGCACTGACGATCTCGCCGGCCTCCTCGAGCACCCAGACGCAGAGCGGTCCGGAGGAGGGGCGGGTCAGGGGTGACGTGGCGAGCGCCACGGCGTCGGCCGGCAGTCCGTAGGCGGCGACCAGGACCGCGTCGACGGCTGCTCGGTCGTCCGCGACGGCGCGTCGCACCCGCGGGTCCACCGCCCCGGTGACCGCGTCGAGGCGCTTGGACATGATCGGCATCTCGCCCGCCTGCTGGAACACCGGCGGGAGCAAGGAGGCGAGCGCCTTCCCGTCGCCCGCGAGCATCACCAGGGCGGACAGGCCGCGGGCCTCGACCTCGGCGACCGCGGCCTCGAGGAGGGCGCCGTCGTCGACCCCGAGAAGCGCGAAGTTCATGTCAGGTGACGAGGAGCCGGACAGCAGCAGCCAGGAGCGTTCGTCGACGTCGGCCACCATGTCCGGCTCGGTCATCCAGGGCAGGATCCCC
>JAODNF010000419.1 GCA_025464915.1 Frankiales bacterium
CGAGGTGATCGGCAGGGTCGTCGACGGCAGTCGCTTCGAGGAGTTCAAGGCCCGTTACGGAACGACCCTGGTGTGCGGCTGGGCCGAGATCCATGGCTTCCCCGTGGGGATCCTGGGCAACAACGGCCCGCTGTTCCCCGAGTCCTCGCAGAAGGCCTCGCAGTTCATCCAGCTCTGCAACAAGACCTCCACACCCCTTGTCTTCCTGCAGAACATCACCGGCTACATGGTCGGCAAGGACTACGAGCAGGCCGGCATGGTCAAGTGGGGCAGCCAGATGATCAACGCCCTGTCCAACAGCTCGGTCCCGCACGTCACCGTGATCCTCGGGTCCTCCTACGGTGCCGGCAACTACGGCATGGGCGGCCGCGGGTTCGGGACGCGCTTCGTGTTCCTCTGGCCCACCGCGAAGATCGCCGTGATGGGGCCGCAGCAGATCGCCGGCGTCATGTCGATCGTCCGTCGGGCTCAGGCGGCTCGCAAGGGCGAGGAGGTCGACGAGGTGCTGGAGAAGATGATCACGGATGCGGTCGCGGAGGTGCAGGAGCGGCAGTCGCTCGCCATGTACGCCAGTGGGCGCGGCGTGGACGACGGCGTCATCGATCCCCGGGACACCAGGACGGTGATCGGGCTCGCGCTCTCGGCCTGCCACTCCGGCCCAGTCGTCGGCACCGGCTCCGGCGCGGCGCAGTCCTTCGGGGCGTTCCGGTGACGCGGCCCATTCGGCGCCTGCTCGTTGCCAACCGGGGCGAGATCGCCCGCCGGATCCAGCGCACCGCGCACGCCATGGGCATCGACACGGTCGCCGTCTATGCCGACGGCGACGCGATGGCACCGTTCGTGCGCGAGGCCACGGTGGCCGTCGCGCTCCGCGGCACCTCCGCCACCGACACCTACCTCGACGTCGCGAAGGTGCTCGCCGCCGCGGCCCGGGCGGGCGCGGACGCCGTGCACCCCGGGTACGGGTTCCTGTCGGAGAACGCCGGCTTCGCCCAGGCCGTGATCGACGCCGGACTGGCCTGGGTCGGCCCGTCGCCCAAGGCGATCGCGGCGATGGGCGACAAGCTCGAGGCGAAGAAGCTGCTCAGCGCTGCCGGCGTACCCAGCCTCGACGCCCCCGAGGGCCACTTCCCGGTGCTCGTGAAGGCGGCGATGGGTGGTGGTGGCAAGGGCATGCGCGTCGTCTCCGCAGCCGCAGAGCTGGCGGAGGCACTGGCCGGAGCCCGTCGCGAGGCGCAGGCTGCGTTCGGCGACGACACCGTCTTCCTGGAGCGCTACCTCACCGGCGCCCGGCACGTCGAGGTGCAGATCCTGGGCGACAGCCACGGCAACCTGGTGCACCTCGGGGAGCGCGAGTGCTCGATCCAACGCCGGCACCAGAAGGTCATCGAGGAGGCGCCCTCTCCCGCGGTGGACGCCTCGTTGCGGGAGGCGCTGGGCGAGGCAGCGCTGAAGGCCGCCCGTGCGATCGGGTACGAGAACGCCGGCACGGTCGAGTTCCTGCTCGACGGCCGGGAGTTCTTCTTCCTCGAGGTCAACACCAGGCTGCAGGTGGAGCACCCGGTGACCGAGATGGTGACCGGGCTGGACCTGGTCCGCGAGCAGCTGCTCGTCACCCAGGGCGCACCGCTGGCCTTCACGCAGGACGAGGTGGTGCTGCGGGGCCATGCCGTCGAGGCCCGGCTCTACGCCGAGGACCCGGCGAACGACTTCCTGCCCGTCACCGGAACGGTCGTGACGTGGGAGCCCGCGCCCGGTGCCCGTTTCGACAGCGGCATCGAGAGCGGCAGCGTCATCGGGGTCGAGTTCGACCCGATGCTCGCCAAGGTCGTGACGCACGCGCCGACCCGGACCGAGGCGGCGCTGGCGCTCGCCCTGGCTCTGGAGCGGACAGCGGTCCAGGGGACCGTCACCAACCGCGACTTCCTCGTCGGGGTGCTGCGCCACGAGGCCTTCCTCGCCGGCGACACGACGACCGACTTCATCGACAGGGTGGATCCGCCGCGGGCGAAGGCGGTCTACGTCACGCAGCTCGAGCACTGCGCCGTGCTGGCGGCCCTCACAGCCGCGTCGTGGCGTCGCGCAGCCTCACCGATGGGCCGCTTCCCGGCCGGCTGGCGCAACGGCTTCCTGCCTGCTGAGTCGTTCGGCTACCGCCACGGCTCGCACGACCTCGTGGTCTCCTACCGGGCGCGTCGGGACGGGGCGTACGACGTCACGGCAGGTGAGAACGCCTGGGAGGCAAGGGTGCTGTCGGTGACGGCCGGCGGCATCGAAGCGGAGATCGACGGCGTCCGCCACCGCACCGCGGTGCGCAGCGCCGGCGACCGGTGGTGGGTCGGCGAGTTCGAGCTGACGCTCCTGCCCCGCTTCCCGTCGAAGGAGAAGGAACTCGTCGAGGGCGGGCTGGTTGCCCCGCTCCCGGGCGGCGTCATCTCGGTCGGCGTCGCTGCGGGCGACAGCGTGACGGCGGGCCAGCTGCTCGTCGTCGTGGAGGCCATGAAGATGGAGCACCGCATCACCGCGCCCGCGGACGGGACCGTCGACGAGGTGCGGGTGTCGGTCGGGCAGCAGGTGGCTGCCGGCGACCTGCTGGTCGTGCTGTCGTGACCGCGCCCCTGCGCATCGCGAACTGCAGCGGCTTCTACGGCGACCGTCTCGCCGCGGCCCGCGAGATGGTCGAGGACGGCCCGATCGACGTGCTGACCGGGGACTGGCTCGCCGAGCTGACGATGCTCATCTTGTTCAAGGACCGTTTCAAGAACCCGGACGGCGGCTTCGCCAAGACCTTCGTCCGGCAGATGGAGCAGGTCATGGGGACCTGCCTCGAGCGTGGCATCAAGGTCGTCGCGAACGCCGGCGGTCTGAACCCGGCGGGCTGCGCCCGCGCTGTCGAGACCGTCGCGGCGGCCCTCGGCCTCAGTCCCCGGATCGCGCACGTCACAGGGGACGACGTGCTGCCCCGGCTCGGGGACCTCGGCCAGCTCACCAACCTCGACACCGGCGAGCCGCTCGGCGACCGGACGGTCCTGACGGCGAACGCCTACCTGGGCGGCTGGGGCATCGTCGACGCGCTCGACCGGGGTGCCGACATCGTCGTCACCGGCCGCACGACCGACGCCGCGATCGTCATGGCACCCGCGGCGCACCACCACCGCTGGGCGCGTGACGACTGGGACGCGCTCGCGGGTGCGCTGGTCGCCGGCCACGTCATCGAGTGCGGGACGCAGGCGACGGGTGGCAACTACGCCTTCTTCGGCGAGATCCCGAATCTCATCCACCCCGGCTTCCCGATCGCGGAGATCGCCGCCGACGGGTCCTCGGTGATCACGAAGCACGAGTCGCACACAGGTGCCGTCACGATCGGCACAGTCACGGCGCAGCTGCTCTACGAGATCGGCTCTTCGGCCTACCTCAACCCCGACGTCACCGCCCGCTTCGACAGCATCGCCCTGACGGGCGAGGGCAAGGACCGGGTGCGGATCACCGGCGTCAAGGGCGAGGCGCCGCCGCTCACCTCCAAGGTGTGCCTGAACCTCGCGGGTGCGACCAAGGCGACGTACTCGTTCCTGCTCGTCGGCCTGGACCCGGAGAAGAAGGCCGACCTGCTCGTCGACGGCCTGTTCGCGGCGCTCCCGGGCGGTCGCGACTACTTCGACTCCGTCGAGATCGACCTCGTCCGCTCGGACCAGGAGGACCCGGCCCGCAACGAGACGGCGATCTCCCAGCTGCGGATCTCCCTGAAGGACAAGGACGCGGACAAGTTCGGCCGGGCTCTCACCGGTGCCATCACGGAGCTGGCCCTGGCGTCGTACCCGGGCTTCTTCGGTGGCCCCTCGTCCAGCCAGGCCTACGGCATCTACTGGCCGGCCCTCATGGACAGCTCGCTCCTGACGCACGAGGTCACGGTGGGCGACGAGGTGGTCTCGGTCGCGCCGACGCTGGTGGACGCGACCACTGCCGACGTTCCCGCCGTTGCCCGTGCCGCTGTCCCCGGTGGGCCGGTGCGCAAGGCCCCTCTCGGGCTGGTCGCAGGTGCGCGCTCCGGCGACAAGGGCGGCAACGCGAACCTCGGCGTGTGGGTGCGGACCGACGAGGAGTACGCCTGGCTCGAGGAGCTCCTGACCGTCGCGAAGCTGAAGCAGCTGATGCCCGAGGCCGGACGGGTGGAGAGGTTCGAGCTGCCCAACATCCGGTCCCTCAACTTCGTCCTGCACGGCCTGCTCGGCGAGGGCGTCGCCTCCTCGACGCGCCTCGACCCGCAGGCGAAGTCGCTGGGGGAGTACCTCCGTGCCAAGCACGTCGAGATCCCGGAGGCGTTCCTGTGACCGTCCGCTACGAGGTGACCCGGGGGGTCGCGGTCGTCACCCTCGCCGAGGTCGACAACCGCAACGCCCTCAACGCGCGGCTCATCAACGGCATCGGCGACGGGCTGACCGCGGCGCTCGCCGACGACGCCGTGCGGGTCGTGCTGCTGACCCACGACGGCCCGGTGTTCTGCGCCGGAGCCGACCTGAAGGGTGGCGGTCAGGAGCCGGCGCGCTTCGGGTTCCCCGAGGTGCTGTCCCTGATGCAGGACTCGCCCAAGCCGGTCGTCGCCGTGCTCCGGGGCCCTGCGATGGGCGGCGGAGTCGGGCTCGCAGCCGCTGCTGACCTGTCGCTCGCGTCGACCGACGTGACGTTCGGCTTCACCGAGGTCCGGATCGGCCTCGCGCCCGCGATGATCTCGGTCGTCTGCCTGCCGAAGCTGTCGAAGGCCGATGCCGCCGAGCTGTTCCTCACCGGCCGCAAGATCCCCGCCGCGCGCGCCGCCGAGGTGGGGCTCATCAACCGGGCCGTCCCGCCGGCCGACCTCGACGACGCGGTCACCGAGCTGCTGCACGAGCTGGTCGCGGGCAGCCCCGGCGGCCTCGCCACCTCGAAGGAGCTGCTGCGCGACGTGCCGGCCATGGACCGGGCGGCCGCGTTCGAGCACACCCAGGCGCTGTCGGCCCGGCTGTTCCAGAGCCCGGAGGCTGCCGAGGGCATCGCCGCCTTCCGCGAGAAGCGCCCCGCCAGCTGGGTCCCCCGCGACTGACGGTGATCACCAGGTGATCGGGGTCGTGACGCGCGGGCGCGTCGTGCCCGGATCGCTTGCTGATCAGGCCAGGGCGGCGAGGCCCTGGCGGCGGCCGGCCTCGGCGGCGAACGGCCGGCGGGACGGGTCGAGGGCGTTGACGCCGAAGGCCTCCTCGGCGCTCTGGTCGGCAAGCACGACGGTGACGCCGGGCCGTGCGGCCGCCTCGCGCTCGACGATGGCCTTCATCGGCCCCTGGGTGAGAGGGGCGAGCAGGAGCACCTCGTCGTGATCGGCGGCGAGGTCGAGGTTGGTCCCGGAGCGCACGCCGCCGTCGATGAGCAGCCGGCCCAGCAGGGGCACGGGGGGCCAGACGCCGGGAACGGCGCACGAGGCCATCACGGCATCGACGAGCGGGACGCCGGACGAGGCGTCGAGCAGCACCAGCTCGCCGGTGTCGGCGTCGACGGTCGTGATCAGCAGCGGCGAGGAGGGCCACTCGTGGGACGGCAGCCGCCACTCGATCACGGCGCGGCGGTCGGCCAGGGGGACGGTGCGGGCCTGCTTGGCGAAGGTGCCGACCCTCACCAGCTGCTCGGGTGGGACGCCGCCGCTGATGTCCCCCATCTCGGTGAAGAACGCGATGAGCGGCTCGAGGTCGAGCTCGGGCGTGATCTCGCCGTGCTCCTCCGCGACCTGCCTGCCGTAGAGCTCGGCCAGCGGCGTCCCGGACGTCAGCTGGGCACCGACGGCCGAGCCGGCCGACGTGCCGATGACCGCGTCGAACGTCGGCAGCCGCCCGGACTCCTCGAGACCGAGCAGCACTCCGGTCTCCCAGGCGATGCCGGTCACGCCGCCGCCGGCCAGGACAAGAGCTCGCGTCACAGGGCCAACCTAGTGTGACGGCGTGCTGGTCTTCCGCAGGTACCGCGAGGTGCTCGCCCCGGCGGGTGCTGCGGCAGCGCTCACAGCCAGCGTCTTCGGCCGGCTCGCCCTCGGCATGACCGGCCTGGCCGTCCTGCTGCTCGTCCGGAAGGCGACGGGCAGCTATGCCGACGCGGGCTTCGTGAGTGCGGCGTACGCCGTCAGCTTCGCGATGGCGGCCCCCTACCGGGCCCGGATGGCGGACCGCCAGGGCCCGACGCGGGTGCTGCGCTCGACCGGGCTCGCCCAGCCGCTGGCGTTCGGCCTGCTCGCCGTGCTGGCCGAGGCGGGCGCACCGACAGTCGCCATGGCAGCGGCAGCCGTGCTCATCGGCTTCTCGGTGCCACCGCTCGGCGCCGTCATGCGCGCCCTCTGGGGGAGCCTGGTCGCACCGGAGCAGCTCGCCACGGCGTACTCGCTGGAGTCTGTGGTCATCGAGCTCTGCTTCGTCCTCGGACCGGTGCTCGTCGGCGCGCTCGCCCTGATCCACCCGATGGCCGGGGTCCTCGCCTCGGGCGTGGTGGCCGGCGTCGGAGCGCTGGGGCTGGCCGCGAACCCGCGGGTCCGCGAGGTCGTGCCGCACGAGGAGCGCTCGACCGACCTGCTCGGCCCGCTGGTCAGCCCCGTCGTCCGGGCCTGCCTGCTGAACGTCCTCTGGATCGGCACCGTCTTCGGGACCATCGAGGTCGGGGTGCTCGCGTTCGTCGACGAGCAGCACCACTCGCGCTCGGTCGCGGGTGTCGTGCTCGCGGTCTGGAGCATCGGGTCCGTCCTCGGAGGTCTGGTCTACGGCGGGCTGCACCTGGCGTCGCCCGCGTCGCGGCAGCTGCCGCTGCTCGTGGCCGTCAACGGGCTCGCCGCCGTGCTGCCGGTGCTGGCCCCGAACGTCGTGGTGCTCGGGCTGCTGCTGCTGGCTGCGGGCACGACGTTCGCCCCCTTCAGCGCCTGCAACGCCCTGCTGATCAGCGGCTCGGCGCCGCCCGGCACCGTGACCGAGGCGTTCGCGTGGAACGGCAGCATGATCTTCGCCGGCGTCGCCATGGGGACCGCCGTCGCCGGCGTGCTGGTCGACGCCCACGGGGCGCAGGGCGCGTTCCTCGCCACGGTCGTCACGGGCGTGCTGACCGTGGGGTCGTCGCTGCTCTGCGTGCGGGCCCTGACGGAGCGCGCCGATGTCCCCGGTAGAACCGCATGATCGGGGTACGTTCGCCCCGTGGTCGAGCGGCGCAGGGTGGTGGTGGGCTCTGCTGCCGTCCTCGTGATCCTCGGGGCGGGCGCGTTCCTCGGCATCCGGGCGGCCATCCCGCCCCACCCGTCGCTGCCGTACCCGGCCGGCCAGTCGCTCGAGCACGTCCGGAGCAACTGCAACACCGGCAACGAGCTCATCGGCTGTGACAGCCTGACCGGGCCCCGGTCGTTCCTGCAGGTCAAGGCCGGCGGCGACGTCCGCTCCGCCGGCGACGCGCTGTTCGCGTCCATGAAGTCCGACGGCTGGCGGGAGAAGCCGGGGCTGGTCGCGGCGGACTTCAGCGCCGGCGGCGCGTCCGAGGACATCGAGCCGGTCCTCTGCAAGACCGCCAGGGGCTGTGTGGGGATCTTCCGGTACGAGACGGACAGCTATGTCCTCGCCTGGTGGGAAGCGCCCCCCGGCGACGGTGAGTGAACCTGCGCAACACGGGGTACGGCCCACCTCGAGAGCACGTGGGAGCGAGGAAGGCATGACGTTGAGCGACGTCGCTGTGGCCGTGCTGCCGCCGCGTGCCTCGTCCGCTGCCCGCGCCCGGGAGCTCGTCACGTCGCAGTGCCTCGCGTGGGGCTATCCATCGCTCTGTGACGACATCGCCCTGGTCGTGACGGAGCTGGTCGCCAACGCCGTCCGGCACGCCAACACCGACATCGAGATCCTCGTCATGCCGCTCGACGGCGGCGTCCGCCTCGAGGTGCGTGACGGGTCGACCCGCCCGCTCCGGCCTCGCGCTGCCCTCTCGTCGGACGAGGGGGGCCGCGGCCTGCTGCTCGTCGACGCCCTCTCGACCCGCTACGGCGTCGTCGGCGAGCCCGACGGCAAGCGGGTCTGGGTGGAGATGATGGCGGCCTAGGAGCTCGCCGCCTCCGACACCAGCTCCTTGCGCATCGCCTTGAGGTCCAGGCCGTCGGGAGTCGGCCAGCCCAGCTCGAGGTCGGACAGGGTCTCGAGGAGCAGGCTGCTCACGGCCCAGTCGCGGTACCACTTGCGGTCGGCCGGCACGACGTACCAGGGAGCGACATCGGTGCTGCACCTCGTCAGCGCGCCGAGGTAGGCGGCCTGGTAGTCGGCCCACCGGTGCCGCTCGGGGATGTCCGCGGTCCCGACCTTCCAGTGCTTGGTCGGGTTGTCGATCCGCTCCAGCAGCCGCTGCTTCTGCTCGTCGGGGCTGATGTGCAGGAAGACCTTGACGACGGACGCGCCGCTCTTGACCGCCCTGCTCTCCCAGGCGTTGATGCGGGCGTAGCGGCGGCTCCAGGTCGCGCGGGGCACCAGCTCGTGGACCCGCACGACCAGCACATCCTCGTACTGCGACCGGTTGAAGACGCCGATCTGCCCGGCGGCCGGGAGCGCGTTGGTGGTGCG
This sequence comes from Frankiales bacterium, assembly GCA_025464915.1. Taxonomy (GTDB): domain Bacteria; phylum Actinomycetota; class Actinomycetes; order Mycobacteriales; family SCTD01; genus RYN-111. The sequence continues at coordinate 8,592 of JAODNF010000419.1, forward strand.
CCAGAGGAAGTCGTGCGCGAGCTCCTCCTTCGTTGGCTTGCCGAAGCTGGTGATCCGGCAGCCGGCCGGGTTCACCTGACCGACGACGTGCTTGACGGTCCCGTCCTTGCCGCTCGCGTCCATCCCCTGCAGCAGGAGCAGCACCTTGCGGTCGCCGCCGACTTTGGCGTTCGCGAAGAGCCGTTCCTGCAGGTCGGCCAGCTTCGGCGCGATCGACGCGAGGTCCTTGCGGGCCTGGGCCTTGCCCTTGGTGCCGGGGGTGTCCCTCGGGTCCGGGAGCGTGCCGTTCCACCGCAGCTGGTCGCGCACTGACTTCGCCATGCGGCGGATAGTGGCACGCCAGGGCTAGCGCGCGCTCGCGAGCCCGAACAGCAGCAGGTCGACGCGGTGGCCTTCCACCTCGACGGCGTCGCAGACGGACCGTCCGATCTCGGCGACCTCGCGGACGGAGGCTGCCCCGTGCAGGCACAGCTCGCGCGCCAGCCGGCCCTTCGTCCACTTGTTGTCGTGGCTGACCACGGACCGCTTGCCGCCGTCGTCGCGCAGGACCCGCACGTCGACGGCGCCGGGCACCCGCGCCAGGTTGGCGTAGGCGCCGGACCGGAGGTCGACGACGAACGGCTGGTGCGTGAGCTCCTTCTCCAGCGCGGGCCGCCAGACCGGGGCGAGCCCGCCGAGTCCCGGGACGGTGGTCCCGGCGGACAGCCGGTAGGACGGGACCCGGTCGGTCGGGCGGAGCAGCCCGAACAGGGCACTGGCAACGACCAGGCTGGCGTCGGCCCGGCGCTGCGCCGTCGCCGGCAGCGTCGCGTAGGCGAGCTTGTCGTAGACGATGCCGGTGTAGAGCTCGAGCGCGCGCAGCGTCGGGGCGGTGAGCAGGTCACGGTCGCGGTCGAGCTCCTGGGCCTGCTTGTCGGACAGCTGCAGCGCCTTCTGCAGAAGCGGCCGCTGCTGCCGGCTCCGGGCCGCCCGGACGAGGGCCTTCACGACCTTGGTGCGGGTCCGGGTCAGGGCCGGGAACGACAGCGATCCCAGGTCGAGCGGCGGCCCGTCCGTGCCGGTGGCCTTGCCCTCGGACGGTGGGAGCAGCACGAGCACCCCGGCAGGCTAGCCAAAGAGCCGGTGGTGCCTCGCCCGCTTCAGGAGCTTCGCGTCGCGCTTCGCCTTCGCGCCGTAGGCCCCGGCCCTGACCTTCTGCCGGATCGCCCTGAACGCTGCCTGGCGCTGGGACTTCGGCAGGTCGATGGCCGCCAGCAGGTCCGACCGCAGCGTCGGGTCCATGCCGGCGAGCCGGGTCTGCAGCTTCTGGGCCCTGGCGGCGACCTCGGTGCCGTAGTCACCGGCGACGGCCTTCTTCAGGACCGCCTGCAGCGCGGCGACGCGCTTGCCGTCGGCCTGCTTCCACGCCGCCTTCAGGTCGTGCTTCAGGGCCTGCGGCGCGTGGCCTGCGAAGGCGGCCGGCTGGAAGGCCGCGGTCACGGCGTCCGGGGGGGCGGCGCTCGCGGCGGAGCTGCTCAGGGACAGGGGTACGGCGATGCCGACCGCAGCGAGGGCGAGGCCGGTGCTGAGGGCGAGGCGACGGGTCCAGCTCATGGGTCCAGTGTGCGCCCGCGCGCCGCCCGGCGCTATGCACTGGACCTGACCAATACGCTGGGCGCTCACCGTCTGCCTGGAGGTCTCCCGTGCTCCGCATGTCCACGCTGTTCCTGCGCACCCTGCGTGAGGACCCGGCGGACGCGGAGGTCCCGAGCCACCGGTTGCTCGTACGGGCCGGCTACGTCCGCCGCGTGGCGCCCGGCATCTACTCGTGGCTGCCCCTGGGCCTGAAGGTGCTGCGGAACATCGAGCGGGTCGTGCGCGAGGAGATGGACGAGATCGCGCAGGAGGTGCAGTTCCCCGCTCTGCTGCCCCGGGAGGTCTACGAGCAGACCGGCCGCTGGACCGAGTACGGCGACAACATCTTCCGGCTGCAGGACCGCCGCAAGAACGACTACCTCCTGGGGCCGACCCACGAGGAGATGTTCACGCTGATGGTCAAGGGCGAGTGCTCGTCGTACAAGGACCTGCCTGTCTCGCTCTACCAGATCCAGAGCAAGTACCGGGACGAGGCGCGGCCCCGCACCGGCATCCTGCGCGGCCGCGAGTTCCTCATGAAGGACAGCTACTCCTTCGACCTCGACGACGAGGGCCTCAAGCAGAG
>JAODNF010000422.1 GCA_025464915.1 Frankiales bacterium
AGGCGAGACGTGCCAGAAACAGGAACGTGTTCTAGTATTCCACAGACCCGAGGGGAAGGCACCTGCAGATGTCGATCGGCGTGACCGAGGACCACGAGGCACTGGCGGCATCGGTCCGCGGATGGGCCGAGCGAGTGGGTCTGCTGTCCAGCAACCGCGAGGCGTTCGAGTCCGAGCAGGCACGCCCGGCCTGGTGGCCGGCGCTCGCCGAGCAGGGACTGCTGGGCCTGCACGTCGCCGAGGAGCTCGGCGGTTCCGGCGGCGGCGGGGTGGAGCTCGCGGTCACGGTCGAGGAGCTCGGCCGCGCCCTGGCTCATGGCCCGGTGCTGCCGACCCTGCTCACGTCCCTCGTGCTCTCGCAGGCGGGAGGTACGGCCGCCAAGGAGCTGCTCCCGGCGCTCACCGACGGCACCTCGACAGGTGCCGTCGCCCTGACGGACGGGCTCACCGCGACGGCGACCGACGACGGCTTCGCGGTCAGCGGCTCCGTCGCCGACGTCCTCGGTGCCTCGCTCGCCGACCTCCTCGTCCTCGGTGCCGACGACACCTGGTTCGTCGTCGACGCCGCACAGGTCGAGGTCGTGGAGCAGACCGGTCTCGACGGGGCCCGCCGCCCCGCCACCGTCACGCTCGACCGCGTGCCCGTCGCCGGCGCGCGCGTCCTGACGGGTCTGACGAAGGACTCGGTCCGCTCGCTCGCGGGCGTGCTCGCCGCAGCTGAGGCGTGCGGCATCGCCGGCTGGTGCCTCGACATCGCGTCGGAGTACGCCGCGACCCGCGAGCAGTTCGGCAGGAAGATCGGAGCGTTCCAGGGCGTCAAGCACAAGTGCGCCGAGATGCTCGTCCGCGCGGAGCAGGCCTACGCGACCACCTGGGACGCCGCGCGGGCCCTGGACGAGGCACGGTCCCCGGAGCGCGAGCTCTCGGTCGCCATCGCCGTCTCGATGGCCATCACGGCCGCCGTCGACAACGCCAAGGACTGCATCCAGGTCCTCGGCGGCATCGGCTACACCTGGGAGCACGATGCCCACCTGTTCTTCAAGCGGGCGCTGTCACTGCGTGCCTGGGTCGGCTCGGCGTCCACCTGGAGGGGGATCGCGTGCGACCTCGCGCTCCAGGGTGCGCGTCGCAAGCTCGAGCTCGACCTCGGGGACACCAGCGCCCTCCGCGCCGAGGTGCAGTCGTTCCTGTCCTCCCTGCCGGAGGACCCGAAGCAGCGTCGCGTCGCCATCGCCGACGCCGGGTTCCAGACGCCGCACTGGCCGGCGCCGTGGGGCCGCAACGCCTCGGCGGTCGAGCAGCTGGTCATCGACGAGGAGTTCGCGAGCGCCGGCGTGAGCCGGGCCGACCTCGTCATCGGTGGCTGGGCGGCGCCGACGATCGTGGCTCACGGCACGGCCGAGCAGGCCGAGCGCTTCGTGCGCCCCACCCTGCACGGCGACATCGTCTGGTGCCAGCTGTTCTCCGAGCCCGGCGCCGGCTCGGACCTGTCCGGGCTGGTGACCAGGGCCGAGAAGGTCGAGGGCGGTTGGAAGATCAACGGCCAGAAGGTCTGGACGTCCGTCGCGCAGCTCGCCCACTGGGGCATCCTGCTCGCGCGCACCAGCGGCAACGGCAAGGGCCCGGACCGCTCCAAGGGCATCACGTACTTCCTGCTCGACATGAAGAGCGCCGGCGTGGACATCCGCCCGCTGCGCGAGATCACCGGTCACGCCGCGTTCAACGAGGTGTTCCTCGACGACGTCTTCGTCCCGGACGACTGCGTCGTCGGGTCCGTCGACGGCGGCTGGAAGCTCGCCCGCACGACCCTCGCCAACGAGCGGGTCGCGATGTCGGGTGGCTCACGCTTCAACAAGGGCATGGAGGGCCTGCTGCAGGACGTCATCGCGGCAGGTGGTCCCGAGCCGCTGCTGCGCGACAAGCTCGGACACCTCGTGGGCGAGGCGTTCGGCCAGTCCCTGCTGGCGTTCCGCACCACCTTGCGCCAGCTCTCCGGCGCCGAGCCAGGCTCCGCCTCGAGCGTCCGCAAGCTCGTGGGCATGCGGCACCAGCAGGACGTCGCCGAGCTGCGGTTCGAGATCCGCGGCAGCGCCGGCGTCTCGCGCGACGGCGACCTTCTCCAGCTCTCGCAAGACCTGCTCCAGACCCGCTGCCTCACGATCGCCGGCGGCACCAGTGAGGTCCTCAAGAACGTCGTCGCCGAGCGCATCCTCGGCCTGCCCAGGGATCTGCCATGACCACTGACCTGAAGCTCGGCTACCAGTTCGGCTACTGGTCCGGCGAGGGCCCCGGCGACATGATCGCCCCGGCAAAGCTCGCGGAGGACCTCGGCTTCGACTCGGTGTGGACGGCGGAGTCCTGGGGGAGTGACGCCTTCACGCCGCTGTCGTGGATCGGTGCGCACACCAGCCGCATCCAGCTCTGCACCGGGCTCGTGCAGCTCTCCGCCCGGACCCCGGCTGGCACGGCCATGAGCGCCATGACGCTCGACCGCCTTTCCGGCGGGCGGATGAACCTCGGCCTCGGCGTCAGCGGCCCTCAGGTCGTCGAGGGGTGGTACGGCCAGCCGTTCCCGAAGCCGCTCGCGCGCACCCGCGAGTACGTCCAGATCTGCCGCGACATCTGGCGCCGCGAGGGGCCGGTCACCAACGACGGGCCGCACTACCCCCTGCCCTACCCGGGGGGCACCGGTCTCGGCAAGCCGCTCAAGGCCAACATCCACCCGCTGCGGCCCGACATCCCGATCTACCTGGGCGCCGAGGGCCCGAAGAACGTCGAGCTCGCGTGCGAGATCGGCGACGGCTGGCTGCCCATCTTCTTCCACGTCGAGAACGCGCCGGCGGTCTACGCGGACGCTCTCGCGAAGGCCAAGCCCGGCTTCGAGATCGCCTGCCCCGTCACGGTCGTCGTCAACGACGACACCCAGGCGGCGATCGACTGGGTGAAGCTGACCATGTCGTTCTACATCGGCGGCATGGGCGCCAAGGACAAGAACTTCCACCTCGACGTCGTCTCGCGCTTCGGCTTCGAGGAGGAGGCGCACAAGGTGCAGGAGCTGTTCCTGGCAGGCGACCGCGAGGGCGCGCAGAAGGCCGTGCCCGACGAGCTCTGCGACGGCATCGCGCTCTGCGGCCCGCTCGACCGCATCCAGGAGCGACTCGAGCTCTGGCGGCAGTCGCCCGTCACGACGCTGATCCTCGGCGGCGCCACGGACCCCACGCACCTCAAGGCGCTCGCCGACATGGTCCGCTAGTGGAGAAGCTCGACCTGCTGGTCTGGGACGACCAGCCCATGACGGTCGACGTCCCCGGTCTTCGCTCGCTGACGGTCTCCACGGCTGCCGGTCTCGAGAAGCCCTCCATCCTCATGGGTCGCGGCTCGGAGCTGAAGGCGCTCCTGGAGCTGTGGGTCGACAGCTACGACGTCTGGCGCGACGTCGTCGACCAGGTCCCCGGAGATCTCTACCTCGTCACGTCGTCCGAGCCCCAGCAGCGGTCCGACACGCCTGGGCTGCTCACGCACCTCTCGTTCTTCCCGAAGCCTGACCGGCTTACGGATGCCGAGTTCTTCCGCGGCTGGCACGAGGTCCACACCCCGACGACGGGCGACCTGCACCCGCTCCGGCAGGGCTACACGCGCGACGCTGTTGCCCGGGCCCTCACCGACTCGCCGCCGGTCCGCGGGATCGTGTCGGAGTACTTCGTGACCGAGGACTACCTCGACCCGTCCCGCCTGTTCGGCAGCAAGGAAGCCCTTCAGGCCTCCGTCGAGGAGCTGCCGCTCTACGCCGACTTCGCGGACGTCTCGTCCTGCCCCCTCTACGCCTTGGAGCCGTGATGCTGGACCTGCAGGAGCTCTCCGACCGTCTCGAGATCCAGGACCTCCAGGTCCGCTACAGCCAGCTGCTCGACAGGTTCGCGTTCGACGACATGGACGCGCTGTTCACCGACGACGCGATCCTCGACTACAGCCAGACCGGTGCGGCGAAGGGCACCTGGCCCGAGCAGAAGGCCTTCATCGCGAACGCCTTTCAGGGCTTCAAGGGCACGCAGCACATCCTCGGCCTTCCGAGCATCACCGTCTCCGGCGACAGGGCGACGGCCCGCACCATCTGCTTCAACCCGATGGTGATCAACGACAAGAAGGTCTTCTACGTCGGCATCTGGTACGACGACGACCTCGTGCGCGTGGACGGCAGCTGGAAGTTCAAGCAGCGCGTCGAGGAGCTGTCCTTCTTCGACGGCCTCTGAACCCGTTCGTCCCGCACTCGAGGCTGATCGGTCGGGAAGCCTGTCAGCTGCCGGTGGGCGACGGCTCGGCCGAGGCGCTCGGTGTCCCGGAGGGCTCGGCGCTGGGGGAGGTGGTCGCCGGCGTGCTCGTGATCGTCGGGGACGCCGTGGCGCTGGGCTCCGGGGTCGTGCTCGAGGCAGGGGGTGTGCTCGAAGGAGACGGTGTGGCAGAGGCCGTGGCCTGCGTGACGGTCACCCGGTCGACGAGGCCGGCGTCGGTCAGGATGGTCAGCACCTGGTGCTGCACGTCGTTCACAACCGCCTGCAGCTGCGCGGGGCCGCGGCCCTGGACCTCTCGTAGCCGGGACATGGCCGTCTGCAGCGCTCGCTGGTCCGCGGCGCTCGGGGCCTGCGTGAGGGTCACGACCAGCTGGACGGCCATCGCGGTGGTGAGACAGCGGACGCAGCTCCCGTTGGCAGCCACAGCGGCGTTCACGGGGGTCACGACGTTGCTCTGGCCGACGACGAGCACGACCTGGAAGGACACCGCCACGGTCGTGCACGCCCTGCAGCTGGCGAGCGCCCAGGCGTCGTTGACGTTGGTCACGGGGGCGCCGTCGGTGACTGTCACGAGCGCGTAGGCGACATCGTAGACCGTGGCGCCGTCCTTGGTGTTCACGGCCAGGGCCCGCGTCTCCCCGGGACGGACGTCGCTCGGAAGGGCGAAGGGAAGGGCGTGCCCGACGCCGCCGCCGGCCGTCGTGACCACCGTCCGCAGCGCGCCGCCCTGCTTGGTGACGAGCAGGACCGGGTGGTCCTTCGCGGCCGCGCCGTGGGGGACCATGGCGAGCGCCAGCTGCCGTGCCGGTGCCGCGTTCGTGCTCCTGCTCTGCGACGCCGCCGAGATCATCGACCCGATGGTCCCGTGCTCGGTGCCGCGGACGGGCGTGTACTGCCCCGAGGGCCAC
>JAODNF010000097.1 GCA_025464915.1 Frankiales bacterium
CGCGACAAGGACCTGCTCAAGGTCGGCGGCGAGAACGTCAGCGCCCGCGAGGTCGAGGACGCCTGCCGCGTCGTGCCTGGCATCGCTGAGGTCGCCGTCGTCGGCAAGCACCACGAGTGGCTCTCGATGGTCCCCGTCGCGTTCGTCATCAAGGGCCCGGGTGCCGAGCCCGACGACCAGCTCTTCGAAAAGGCCATCATCGAGGCCTGCGCCGGTGCGCTCGCCGACTTCAAGGTGCCCCGCGCCGTCTACGTCGTCGACGAGTTCCCGCGCGCGACGCTCGAGAAGGTCGCCAAGAACGTCCTGCGCGAGATCGCCGACGCCAAGCCCGCGATCGACTGATCAGCGGAGGCGCTCGAAGATCGTGCGCATGTCGGGCGACAGCCGCATCAGCTCGACCCACGACCCGAGCGGACCTCCTGGTACGTAGGCGAAGTCCATGCCCACGCCTGGGAAGGAGCCCTGCTGGACGACCTCCGGAGCCGCGGCCACCGCGGCGTCGAAGTCCTCCGGCTCCCACGCCACGTGGTGCAGCCCGGCTCCGGTTTCGGTGTACAGGCTCTCGCCGCGGACGGGCTGGATCAGCTCGAGCTGCATGGCGCCGCTGTACCCGATCGCCACGTGCACGACGAAGTCGGCGGGCCGGCCGCGGTACGTGCAGTAGTCGGGTCCGAACGCGACGTCGGGCACGTGCATCCACCGCACGTCGTGCGCCTTCATCGCCGTCTCGATGTCGTCGACGACCCAGCAGACCTGGGTCAGCGGTCCCATCACGCGAGCGTCCGGAACGGCCGGGCTTCCTCGAGCTCGTAGGCGATCTCGAGCAGCGTCCGCTCGTCCTCGTGGGCCGCGGAGAAGTGCATGCCCAGAGGGCGTCCGTCCGAGGTCTGCTCCAGTGGCAGGCTGATGGCCGGGCTGCCGGTGGCGTTGTTCAGCGGGGTGAAGCCGGCGTAGTCGCGCAGCCGCTCGAACAGCACGTCGAAGGGCACCGCCGGGGACAGGTAGCCGAGCTCGGGGGTCGTGTGGGACAGCGTCGGCGACAGCACCAGGTCCCGACCGCGCAGCGACTCGGCGTACACGAGCCTCGAGGCCCGCAGCCGGCGCACCGCACCCGGGAAGTCCTTGCGGCGCTGGGAGAAGAACTCCTCGAGCCCGATCGTGAGGCCGTCCGCCTTGGCCCTGTCCCAACCGGGGAACACCCGCGGCCCGGACTTCATCACGAACCAGCCGCAGAAGCCCCAGTAGAGCCGGAAGTCCTGGGCGAACTGCTCGTCGAAGGGGATCGGCATCTCCTCGACGTGGTGCCCGAGACCGGAGAGCAGGTCCGCCGTCCGGTCCAGCGCGGACAGGGTCTCCGCGTCGCTCTCACCACGGACGCTGTGCCGCACCAGGCCGATCCGCAACCGGCGCGACGACGGCCCCTCGACGAGGCCGATCGGGCGCAGCTTCCCGCGGCGCTCGGTGTGGGCGAGGAAGTGCGCCGTGTCCCGCACGGTCCGGGAGACGCAGCCGTTGTTGACCAGTTGGACCGGCATCACGCGTTCGAGCGGGTCGGGGGCCCAGCGACCGCGCGTCGGCTTGAGCCCGACCAGTCCGTTGACCGCCGCCGGGATGCGGATGGACCCGCCGCCGTCGTTGGCGTGCGCGATGGGCACGACTCCCGCCGCGACCAGGGCCGCGGACCCTCCCGACGAGGCTCCGGCCGAGTACGCCGGGTCCCACGGGTTGCGGACGGGCTCGCCGGTCATGAACTCGGTCGAGGCGTTGAGGCCGATCTCCGGCAGCCGCGACTTGCCGAGGGCGACGACCCCCGTGCTCAGCACGGTTCGCGCCGAGACGCTGGTGCGCTTCGCGGGCTTGGCGACGAAGGCCTCCGACCCCATGTTCGTGGGCCAGCCCTCGACGTCGACGTTGTCCTTGATGAAGGTCGGCACTCCGCTGAAGGGCCCCGGCACCGGCTCGCCGGCGAGGGCCCGCTCAGCGTCGACGAGCTGCACGGCGTGCAGGCCGTCGACCTTCGCCAGGCGGGCGAGGGACGCCTCGATCACCTCGCGCCGGCTCACCTCCCGGTCCCGGATCCGGGCCGCCAGCGCGATCCCGTCGAGATCACCGAGGACGTCGTCACCGAAGGCGTGGAGGGAGCTCACGCCCTCCAGTGTGCGGGACTGAGGGACGACTGAGCGCAGCAGGTGCTGTCGCCGTCGACGGGGCACAGTGACGGCATGCGTCGTGCCCTCGTCCTGCTGCTGCTGGTCACCGCCTGCAGCTCGACCAGCACGAGCCCGCCCGCCCAGAGCCCCTCGGCCACGACCTCGCTGTCTGCGGCACCCACCGCCACCGCCACGAGACCTCCGGCTGCGCAGGGGATCTCGAAGGTCCTCACGATCGTGGAGGAGAACCACGGGACGCAGAGCGCACGGGCCGGGATGCCCTACCTCGCCTCGCTCGCGGACCAGTACGGCGTGGCGACCGACTACCGCTCGCTCACGCACCCGTCCCTGCCGAACTACCTCGCGATGGCTGCCGGTTCGACGTTCGGCATCAGCGACGACGACGGCCCCTCCGCCCATCCGGTGAGCGGACCGTCCGTCTTCGACCTCGCCCTGCAGCGCGGGCACACCGCCACCGTCTACGCCGAGTCGATGCCGTCGCCCTGCCACCCCAGCAGCGGCGGTCGTTACGCCGCGCGGCACAACACCTGGACCTACTTCCCGGCCAGCAGCCAGTGCGCGGGCCACGACGTCTCCGCCGACGGGTTCAGCGCGGACGTCACCGCGGGCCGGCTGCCGGACGTCGGGTTGCTGGTCCCCGACCTCTGCCACGACGCGCACGACTGCTCTCTCGCGACTGCCGACTCCTACCTGCAGGACGTCATGCGCACGGTCCTCGCGGGGCCGGACTGGCAGGCTGGACGGCTGGCGGTGGTCGTCACCTTCGATGAGGTGGAGGGTGACGAGAGCGGGACGCTCCTCACGGTCGTCGTCGCTCCGGCCCTGGAGCACGCGCGCATCGGCGTACCCCTGTCGCACCTGAGCTGGTGCCGCTGGATGACCGACCTGGTGGGTGCCCCGCCGCTGCGGGACGCGGCTCGCGCGCGCTCTCTCGGCGACGCGTTCGGCCTGTAGGGACCTGTACAGACAAACCGGGGCAGAACGTGTTTCACTTCGGCGGCTGCTGCGTTGCCACCCAGGAGGCACGATGCGACGTCCCGCTCTGCTCGCCACCCCACTGCTGCTCGCCGGGCTCGTCCTGACCCATCCCGCGGGGGCCGCACCGCCGAGGGTCACCGGCGTCTTCGAGCAGCAGCTGACCTTCGACGACGCGTACGCCGAGGGCGAGCCGAGCATCGCGGTGAACCCGCGCAACCCGAACAACATCATCCTCACCTTCCTCGCCAACGTGGGCTACGGCTTCTACGGCGTCGAGCACGGCCACGTGCCCACCAGCACACGTGACCGGGAGCAGGCGATGCAGGGCTGCGACGAGCTCATCACCTTCGACGCAGGCCGGCACTGGAAGCGCCAGCAGCTGCCGATCGCCAGCTTCGCGCAGGACCCGACCCGGCCGAACTGCTCCGACACCCTCGTGCTCTTCGACGACGAGGGGGTCGCCTACGTCGTCGGCTCCAACTTCCAGTTCCCGTCCTTCGCCGCCGGCCAGGGGGACTTCCGCCTCATCCGCTCCTACGACGGCGGCCGGACGTGGTCGAAGGCGTCGGTGGTCTCGCCCGCGATCCTCAGTCCCGGTAGCGACCCGGCTGCCTGGCAGGGCGCCCGCTTCTACGACGACCGCGAGTTCATGGCCCTCGACCGCGACACCGGCCTGCTGTACGTGAACGGCACCCAGGGCCGGGTCGCGGCCGACGGCCAGGGCAACCTCGAGTACCTCGCGACCTCCCGCGACGGCGGCCGGACCTGGGCCAACGCGATCGCCGTCGGCACCGCCTCGGCCGTGCAGCTCGCCGCTGCCCACGGCATCGTGCTGTTCGCGTCGCCGCCACCGACGACCGGTAGCAGCGGCGAGTGCAGCGACTGCACGGACGTCGTCGTGAGCACCGACGGCGGGCAGAGCGTCGTCCGGCGTGCCACCCTCATCCCGGGCATCGGTGTCGGGCCGGCCTCGGTGGCAGACCCGCGGCACAAGGGCCACTTCGCCGTGGTCACGTCCGACAGCAGCGGCGCCCTCGTGGTCTACCTGACCACCGATGCCGGCAAGCGCTTCACGAAGGTCGGCCGCATCGCCGTACCCGGCCGGTCGCCTGCCAAGCTCTGGCTGGACTGGACCCGTGACGGCGTCCTGGGCATCGGGTGGCGCGGCACCACGGGCGACGGGCACTACGGCTTCTGGGGTGCGGTGTCCTTCGACGAGGGTCGGCACTTCACGGTGCGTCGCATCAGCAAGGTCGACTCCCCCAAGAGCACCGGCGTCTGGGTCGCCGGCGACGACACGTCCGCGATCTGGCTGACCCACGACCGGTTCTACGCGAGCTGGGGCGACTGGCGCACCGGAAGCCTGCAGACGTACTGGGGCGGCTTCGCCTTCACGTAGCCTCGGCCACATGGACTGGGTCGAGGAGTCGCAGGACCCGCGCTCCGCGTTCGCCGACCCGGAGGGCGAGTGGGACACCCTCGTCGGCTACCTGCGGCACTACCGGCTGACGATCGAGATGAAGTGCGCCGACCTGACACCGGAGCAGCTCGCCACCCGATCCGTCCCGCCGTCGACGATGTCGCTGCTCGGCATGGTCCGGCACCTGGCCCGGGTCGAGCACAACTGGTTCGTCCGCGTGCTCGGCGGCCAGGGCCATCTCGACCGGATCTACTGGTCCGAGTCCGACGACGACCTCGACTTCAACGCTGCCGTCGGCACCCAGGCGTGCGTCGACGACGCCTGGTCCGCGTGGCGCCGTGAGGTCGCCGTCGCCGACGCCTACCTCGACACCGAGCACGACCTCGCCGAGCACGTTCCGCTGCCCCGAGGCGGGACAGCACCCGTCCGGGACGTCCTGGTCCACATGATCGAGGAGTACGCCCGGCACGCCGGCCACGTCGACCTGCTGCGGGAGTGCCTCGACGGGAGGACCGGCCAGTGAGCATTCGCGCCGTGCTGTTCGACTTCGGCGGTGTCTTCACCGACTCTCCCTTCGAGGCGTTCGGGAAGTACGCCGACTCCATCGGTGCGACCCGCGACCAGATCGACGCCATCGTGTTCGGCGGCTACGGCGTCGACGGCGACCACCCGTGGCACCGGGTCGAGCGCGGCGAGATCACTCTCGAGGCCGCCCGCGACGGCATCCTCGCGCTGGGTGAGGAGCAGGGCCTGGTCGTCGACATCTGGCAGGTTTTCATGACCATGAGCGCGAACCAGGGCGGCCTGCGGCACGGCTTGGTGGAGCACGTCCGCGTCCTCCGCGCAGCCGGGCTCAAGACCGGCATCGTCACCAACAACGTCGTCGAGTTCCGCGAGCACTGGCGCGCGATGCTGCCCGTCGCCGAGCTGTTCGACGTCATCGTGGACAGCAGCGAGGTCGGCGAGCGCAAGCCGAACCCCGCGATCTTCCGGCGCGCGGTCGCCCTGCTCGGGCTGCAGCCTGACGAGGTGCTCTTCCTCGACGACTACCCGGGCAACGTCACCGCTGCCCAGGAGCTCGGCATGCGCGCGGTGCTCGTGGACGGCGACGGCGCCAAGACCATCAGCGACCTGCAGGCAGCCCTCACGAGCTAGCCGTCAGCGCGCCGCGATGGCGCGGCGACGGTCGACCGTCACCGGGACGTTGCGGACGCGGCGGTCCAGCAGCGCCTCGACGAGTTGTGTGCGCCGCACCAGGGCGAGGTCGAAGTGCTTGAGCACGGTGTTGACGAGGTGCATCATCACGCCTCCACGAGGGTCACTGCCCGACTACCCGCCGGAGGAGATCGCCTAACGCCGAGCTCGTCCTAGCGGGCGGCCTTCTCCTTCAGCGCCTCCTCGACGGCAGCGGCCACCTTCGCGTCGACCTTGGCCCGGCCGGCCTTCCTGCGGTGTCCCCCGAGCAGCTCGAGCCGGAGCGCGAGCGGCGTCTCAGCAGCGCGGCTGACGCGATCGCCACGAGGGCGACCACCCCGTACGGCCCGGGGCCGGTGCTTGCCAGTCCTCGGCCGAGACCTCGCGACACCGGCCGGTCCGGTGCGAGGGGACGCGGTCCGATGACCGACACCGGGTGCACGCACAGGCTCGGGCCGGCCGTCTGGGTGCTCACCCAGGTCGCGTCGGTGCTCGCGCCCAGGGGCGCGTGCGACCTGGCCAGTGACGGCCACACGACCACCATCGCGCAGGACCGGTCGCGCGCCGCCCCGATCACGTCAGCAGACCGCGCACACGTCACCGGGTTGTTCTCCACCGTGCCCACCGGTCCGCTGCTCGGGTCGCAGCCGCTGCCCATCAGAGCCGTCGCCGAGCCCACGTACGACG
>JAODNF010000466.1 GCA_025464915.1 Frankiales bacterium
GCCGCCCGCGCGGGCCAGCCGGGCGGCGGGTCCGCGCAGGCGCGCGGCCAGCAGGTCGCTGTCCGCGACCGCCGTCGCCGACAGGTCCAGCACGACGAGGTCGGACGTCGTCGAGAGCGCCGACACCGACGCCCCCAGCCGCTCCGTCGCCTCGACGTCCAGCAACCCCGCGGGCCGCAGCGTCGTCGTCAACCAGGTGTGCTCGGCCCACATGACCGTCTCCTCTCGTTCCTGGGACGAAGGTCGGCCTCCAGCCTGCGAGAGGGCTGAGGGCGCCCTGTCAGGACCAGACGAGTCCGGCAGCCCGCGGGTCCGGCTTCCAGCTGCCGCGCTTCGCGGTCCACGTGCGACCCGCGACGCTGACGGTCGAGATCCCGTACGACGACGCGTGCGCCACCAGCCACGAGGCGGTCGACCAGGTCTGCGGCGCGGAAGCCGTGCGCCCGAGCCCGCCGGGCCCGAGCTCGACCGTTGCCCGCTGCTGGACCAGCACGCCGCCCGAGGGCTTGGGGGCCGGCGTGAACTGGCAGGTCAGGGCAGCGGCCAGCTCTCCGGTGAGGGCGCGGGCGAGCTGGCGGGACGCGTCCTCCCACTGGGCGTAGGCGCCGGGAGCGCCGCTGTGCTGCACCTTCTGCGCGGCCACCGTCACGGGCAGGGTCCGCCAGCCCGGGATGCGGCGCAGGTGGCCGTAGAAGGCCTTCGCGGCGTACACGGGGTCCCGGACCTGCGCGGACGTGCCCCACCCCTGGGAGGGGCGCTGCTGGAACAGACCGAGGGAGTCCCGGTCGCCGTAGTCGAGGTTGCGCAGCTTCGACTCCTGGAGCGCGGTGGCCAGGGCGACCGTGACCGCGTGGTTGGGCATGCCGATCCGCTTGCCCACCGCGGCGATGGTCGCCGCGTTGGCGGCCTGGTCGAGGTCCAGCGTCACCGCGCCCGAGGTGCACGTCGGGTAGGTCGCCACCTGGCTGGTGCCGCAGCCCGCGAGCACGGTCGCCGAAAGACCCAGGACCAGGCCACCCGCGGCCAGACGTGCTCTCACCACCTCATCCTGCCAGTGCCCCCGTGTTGCGGAGGGCCTGTCGCTTCGTGTTGTCTCAGGTCCATGGCACAGCCTGAGGACGTCCTCGCAGCCCGCAACGCGCTGCGGGCCCTGGACAGGGCGCTCGCGACGGTGTCCGCGCACTACGGCGACAGCGTCGACGCGAAGCGTCTCCGGATGGACCTGGAGCGGGTCTCGCACGACCTCGATCTGCTCGTCGGACACGAGAACGAGGCAGCCGCTGCACCGCGTCTGCAGGTCATAGAGGACACTGCGTACCCGCAGGACTTCTGGATGGACGCCGAGGACGAGGGTCTCGGCGGGGGACGCTGAAGCACAGGAGAGACACCGACTTGACCACGACCGCCCCTGCGGGGACCGGTGCGCCCGGGCGCGCCCAGATCGACGCCAAGACGCTGCGCACCGATCGCTGGTGGCTGCAGCCCCTCGTCACCTTCACGGTGCTGGTGCTCTTCATCATCTACGCGACGCTGCGCGCGTTCATGAACCGGCACTACTACCAGGACCCGTACATCTCGCCGTTCTACTCGCCGTGCCTCGGGGACAGCTGCCCGGCCGACGTGAAGGTGCTCGGCATTCCGAGCAACGCGTTCTTCACACCGGCGATCTTCATCCTGATCTTCCCGCTGGGGTTCCGGCTGACCTGCTACTACTACCGCAAGGCCTACTACCGCTCCTTCTGGCAGAGCCCGCCGGCGTGCGCCGTCGCGGAGCCGCACCAGAAGTACACCGGCGAGACGCGCGTCCCGCTCATCGGCAACAACGTGCACCGCTACTTCTTCTACGCGGGCCTCGTCTTCAACTGCATCCTCACCTACGACGCCGTCGCCGCCTTCTGGCAGCCGGTGTCGAAGGGCAGCGACACCCACCACTTCGGCATCGGCGTCGGCACCCTCGTCCTGCTCGCCAACGCGACGCTGCTGTGGCTCTACACGCTGTCGTGCCACAGCTGCCGGCACATCATGGGCGGCCGGCTGAACCACTTCAGCAAGCACCCGGTCCGGTACCGGTTCTGGACCTGGGTCTCGAAGCTCAACCACAGCCACATGCGGTTCGCGTGGGTCTCGCTGTTCGGTGTTGCGCTCGCTGACGCCTACGTCTGGATCGCCAGCGCGCAGAACTTCTACGACAAGATCTGGGTGTCCTGAACATGACGCAGGTTCACGAGTACGACGTCGTCGTCATGGGCGCCGGCGGGGCCGGCCTCCGGGCGGCCATCGAGGCGCACAACGCCGGCGCGAAGGTCGCCGTCGTCTGCAAGTCGCTGCTGGGCAAGGCCCACACCGTCATGGCCGAGGGCGGCATCGCTGCGGCGATGGGCAACCTCTACCCGGACGACAACTGGCGGGTGCACTTCCGCGACACCATGCGTGGCGGGAAGATGCTCAACAACTACCGGATGGCGGAGCTCCACGCGAAGGAGGCCCCGGACCGGGTCCGCGAGCTCGAGGAGTGGGGCGCCCTCTTCGACCGCACCAAGGACGGGCTGATCTCGCAGCGCGACTTCGGTGGCCACCGCTACGCCCGCCTCGCCCACGTCGGCGACCGCACGGGCCTCGAGCTGATCCGCACCCTGCAGCAGCAGACCGTGAAGCTCGGCATCGACGTCTACATGGAGCACACGGTCACCAAGCTGCTGACCGCTCCCGACGGCTCGATCAACGGCGCGTTCGGCTACCGCCGCGTCGACGGCGAGTTCGTCGCCTGGCAGGCCCCGTCCGTGGTGCTCGCGACCGGCGGCATCGGCAAGGCCTACATCGTGACCTCGAACTCCTGGGAGTACACCGGCGACGGCCACTCCCTCGCACTGTCGGTCGGGGGCTCGCTGATCAACATGGAGTTCCTGCAGTTCCACCCGACCGGCATGGTCTGGCCCATCTCGGTCAAGGGCATCCTCGTCACCGAGTCGGTCCGCGGCGACGGCGGCGTGCTCCTCAACTCCGAGGGCCGCCGGTTCATGTACGACTACATCCCCGACTTCTTCAAGAAGGAGACCTCCGAGAGCGAGGAGGAGGGCGACCGCTGGTACGAGGACAAGAAGAACAACCGCCG
>JAODNF010000468.1 GCA_025464915.1 Frankiales bacterium
ACCACGCCGGGCTGAAGCGAGGCGACATCGATCACTACCTGGTCGGACCCGGAGGCCTGTTCATCATTGAGACCAAGTGGAGCGGGGCTGAGTGGAGCCTTGAGCGGGCGGACGGCTTCCTCGTCAACGCCTGCCAACAGGTCACGGCCGCAGCGTCCACCGTGGAGCTGTCGCTCGACAACCGGCATCGGATTCCGGCCCAGCCCGTCCTTGTGCTCTGGGGTGCGGCATCGGCCGCCCTCGACATCACTGATGCTGGGATCGCCCGAACGGGACCCGTCCTCGTGATCGACGGCACGAAGGTCCGCGATTGGGTGCTGCGCCTGCCGAGGAACATCCTCGAGCCGGCGACCATCGCCGACGCACATGGACGAATGGCCGCGCAAGTCGTCAGGCGTGATGCGGCGGAACCGCCGACGACGCGCTCCATGGGGTCGATGGCGTTACGCGCGATGGTGAACTTCGTCCTCGCCTGGTTCGCGTTCTACGTCCCGGCCCTCATCGGAACCTGGTTGGGAACCCTCGGAGCCATCGTTGCTGCGCTGCTTCAGTTCGGGCTTGCCGTTCTTGCTCGACAGCTGACGCGACGAAAGCTGCAGACCACCGTCGTCGCCGCGGGCTCGCTAGGCCTCATCGCTTTCGTCGTGGCCTACGAGGTATTTGCTTGGGCCTCCTAGCGTTCGACGTCGCCATGTTGCGAGCGTCGCGGGGTTCTCGCTTCACCGTCCCGACGGATCACGGCCCATTCGCTACGTGTGGACAGGGCCGCAGCCGAGAGGAGGCAGCGACTCAAGTGCCGCAGAAGGTGCGGTAGCCCTCGTCCGTACCCGGCTCGGCGAACCGCTCGAGACTCTCGCGCTCCTCGAACGGATGCGTGACCGCGTCGAGCAGCGGCGCGACGTCGCCGCTCGCGAGGGCCTCCTCGACGAGGTGGTTGCGCGGGATGTACACCGGGTTCACCGCGTCCATGGAAGCGACGTCGGGGCCCGCGGCCACCCACCTGACGTGCCATGCGTCGAAGGCGTCGCGATCCACGAGCAGGTCACGCGCACGGCCTCGTGACAGCGCCCGGAAGAAGCCGGTGTAGTCGACGCGCTCGGCGTGCAGCAGCGCGAGCAGGTCGTTGGCCAGGGGCACGTCGGGGGCGGCCAGCCCCAGCTTGGCTCGCATGCCCTCGCCCCAGGCCTCGACGTACGCGGGTCGGTAGCCGTGCAGCACCTCGGTGGCGGCGGCGACGGCCTGGTCCTCGTCGTCGTGGATGGCCGGGAGCAGCGCCTCGGCGAGGCGGGCGAGGTTCCACTCGCCGATGACGGGCTGGTTGCCGTAGGCGTACCGGCCTTGGGTGTCGATGGAGCTGAAGACGGTGGCCGGGTCGTAGGCGTCCATGAAGGCGCAGGGGCCGTAGTCGATGGTCTCGCCGGAGATCGTCATGTTGTCGGTGTTCATGACGCCGTGGATGAAGCCGACGCACATCCACTGCGCGATGAGGCTGGCCTGGCGGTCGATGACGGTGGTGAGCAGGTCCATGGCGCTGGCTGCGCCGGCGTGGGCGATGAGCCTCGTGAGCAGGTCGCGGTTGCCGGTGGCTGCGGCGTACTGGAAGGAGCCGACGCGCAGGTGGTTCGTGGCGACCCTCGCGAGGACCGCGCCGGGGAGCAGGCCGGTCTCGCGGCGCAGTGGCCGGCCGGTCGCGACGACGGCCAGGGAACGGGTGGTGGGGATGCCCAGGGCGTGCATGGCCTCGGAGACGACGTACTCGCGGAGCATCGGGCCGACGGCAGCGAAGCCGTCGCCGCCGCGGCTGAAGGTGGTGGGGCCAGATCCCTTGAGGTGCAGGTCCCTGCCGTTGATGCTGCCGAGCAGCAGGGCGCGGCCGTCGCCGAGGCGCGGGTTGAAGCCGCCGAACTGGTGACCGGCGTAGGCCTGGGCGACGGGGCGCGTCCCGTCGGGGACGAGGTTGCCGGCGAGGAACTGGGCACCGGCGGGGGTGCGCAACCAGTCGACGTCGAGGCCGAGCTCAGCGGCGAGCGGTTCGTTGAGGATCAGCAGCTGCGGGTCGTCGACGGGTGTCGCCTGCGAGGCGACCGCCAGCTCGGGCAGGTCCCGCGCGAAGCGATCGTCGAGCGCCAGGCTCATCGGCGACGACGTGATGCTCATCGCTCGAGGCTACGTCGTCGGGACGAGCTCGCCCTGGCGGTCGCAGCGCACGCTACGGGAGGTGGCCGACGATGCTCATGGTCAGCGCATCGCGGTACCCCTCGGTGCGGGCGCGGAGCGATCCGCCCACCAAGCCGGCGATCTCCAGGCTGACGAGCCCGTGGGAGACCGCCCACAGGTAGGTCGCGATGGTCTCGGCGTCGCGGCCCCGCAGGTCCCCGCTGTCCAGGCACGTCTGGACGGACTCGACGAGCGGTTGGAACGCGGCGTCGGCCACCTGCTTGGCGTCGGCGGACGGAGCCAGGCCGCCGAACATCAGGCCGTAGAGGTGCGGGGCAGCCAGCGCGGCCCTGCGGTAGGCCATGCCGACGGACCCGAGTGCCTCGAGCGGCGCCCCGGCTCGCGCCCTGGTCAGGGCGCGGCCGAGGCGGGCGAAGCCGTCGACGTACATCGCCGTGAGCAGCTGGTCCTTGTCGCCGAAGAGGCTGTAGACCGCGGTCGTCGAGGTGTCGGCAAGCGCTGCCACGCGTCGCAGCGTCAGGGCGCCGACGCCTTCGCTGCTCAGCAGCTGCGCCGCCTCGGCGAGCAGCCGCTGCCGCAGCGCCTCGTCGTAGGTCTTGACACGTCCCATAGGTCCAATCATAACATCGTTTCGATAACGACGTTTTGATTGGAGGCCAGATGGACGGTTGGACGCTCCTCATCGCCGCTCATGCCGCGGGGGCCTGCCTCGCCCTCGTGCTCGGTGGGGTCATGGTGGTGAGACGACCCCGGGGCGACCTGGTCCACCGGCGGGTCGGGCGGATCTGGATGGTCCTCATGTACTGGGTCGTGCTGAGCTCGTTCGGCATCACGCGGCTGCGGCCCGGGCACCTGTCGTGGATCCACGGGCTGTCGGTGTGGACCTTCATCAGCCTCACGATGGCCTGGCGGCGGGCTCGGGCGGGCCGGGTACTGGGGCACCGGGCCTGGGCGATCGGCGCCTACGGGGGGCTGGTCGGCGCGTTCCTGGGAGCCGTGGCGTTCCCGCAGAGGCTCGTGCCCCGGCTCGTCGTGCACGAGCCGCTCGTGGCAGTGCTGGCCGGCTTCCTCGTCGGTGCGGCGGGAGCGCTCGCCGTCAGGGTCTCGCAGCCGAGGTCGTCGGCCCGGGAAGTCCCTGGGCCGGGGCCGCGCTCCCCCGCCGCCGGGCTCCGATGACGCGAGCCGCCGTACGACGTCAGGTCAGAGCCGGGCGACCGCCTTCTTGATGCCGTCCTCGGTCTCGTTGCCGAGGTGCTCGAAGACGAGCTTCACAGCAGGCGCGCCGACCTTGGCGAGGCCGTTGAGCTCGACGTTGGCGTCGTAGGTGACCTCGCTGCCGGCGCCCTTGGCGACGACGGTGATGGTGTCGGTCGAAGTGGCCGTGTCGTTCTTGCCGACGAGCACGATCTTGCCAGGCTGCAGGGACTCGAGGGTGTAGTCGAGCTCGGTCGTGATGCCGGCGATCTTGGAGACGTTGTGCCACGTCGTACCGACCTGGACCGGGCCGACGCTGGTCTGCTTGCAGGACTCGGTGCCCGGGTCCCACTGCTCGGCGTTGGCGAAGTCGGCGAGGTAGGCGACGACCTCGTCGACGCCCTTGTCGACGGTGAAGGTGCGGGAGACGGAGACCATGGGGTTCCTCCAGGAGACGGGGTCAGGGTGTCCCTGCGCTACTTCCCAGCCGGATCGGCACGAACCGTCGTCGTGGCCCGTCAGGGGTGGTGCGAGCGGCAGGTCGAGGTCAGCCGCGTTCAGCGCCGGGTCGAGCCCGCCGCCGCCCTGACCACCTCGACGACGCGGCCGAAGCCGATCTGCCGCGGCCGCAGCGCAGGTGTCGGAGCGCCACGGCCCGCGCCCATGGCCGCGACCGTCTCGGCCAGCACGTCGCGGGTGTCGTGCTGCGGCGACCAGCCGAGCTCGTCCCGGGCGCGGCTGGTGTCCATCAGCGGGGTGAGACGGCCCATGTCGATCCAGCCGGGGTCCATCGGCAGCAGCCGCAGCCGCCACAGCGCGTCGATGGCGCCGCGCAGGACCGCTGCGGGGACGGGGACGGGCCGGGCGTGAAGCGCCTGGCCCAGCGCGTCGGCGTCGAGCACCGGCTCGGCGGCGACGTTGAAGGCACCGGTCACCGGCCTCAGCACTGCGGCGACGAAGGCGCGGGCGACGTCCTCGGTGTGGACGGCCTGGAACTCCAGCTGCGGCGTGCGCGGGACGACGGGGACGAAGGACGGCCGGACGAGGGACTGCGGCACGAGCGGGCCGAGGAACAGCCGGGCCTGCGCGGACGCGGCGTCGGGCTGCATCACGATGCCCGGACGGATCCGGACGACGCGGCGCTCCGGGTGCGCCTCGCCGAAGCCGTCGAGCAGCCGCTCGACCGCCGCCTTCTGCCGGCTGTAGAGCGACGAGGGGATGCCCTCGGTCGGCCACGACTCGTCGACCGGCTGCTTCGGCCCCGGCGAGTAGGCGCCGACCGACGAGGCGACCACCACTGCCGGCACGCCCTCGGTGGCGATCGCGTCGAGCAGCCGTGCGGTGCCCTCGACGTTGATGCGCTGCAGCGCCTCGGCCTGGTGCGACGGCATCAGCTGCCAGGCCAGGTGCACGACCACGTCTGCACCACGGACCACTGGACCGAGGTCGTCGACGGCGAGGTCGGCGGCGTGCCAGTCGACGCCGCCCTTGCGGGTGGGGAGCCGCCGCGCGACGCCGGTCACGGAGGTCACCTCGGGAGCGTCGAGCAGCTGCGCGACGACGGCGGTCCCGATGTTGCCGGTCGCTCCGGTGACGACGACCCTCACCGGGCCACCTCCCACGCGTCGCCGTTGCGCCGGACCGGCGCGCGACGCAGCCGCAGGACGGCCGTGTAGGCCTTCACCAGCTGGGTGTAGCCCGGGGTCTTCCCGACGTACCCGAGAAAGCCCTTCGGTCCCTCGACCATGGCGCCGCTGTCGAGGTCGTAGCGCGCGCCGTGCCAGGGGCAGACCAGGCAGCCGTGGGCGTCGATGCTGCCCTCGGACAGGTCGGCGAACTGGTGGCGGCAGCGCGACGAGACGGCGCGCGGGCGGCCGTCCGGGTTCGCGACGGTCCACTTCCCGTCGCGCCGGACGGCGCCCTGGGGCAGGTCTTCAACCGGGATCATGGGTCTCCTCGTGGTCAGGGGCGGGTACGTCCGGAGGCGCCCTCTCCCGAACCGGTTCCCCCGTTCCCCCGGGCCGAACACACCCGGGCGCCTCCGGTCCGGCGTCGGGCCCCTGAGGTTCGCGCTGCGTTCACCCGCTGCATGCGAGGATCGCGAGGGTGTTCCTCGAAGCAGCGCTCGTGAAGACCAAGCTGCTGATCGCCGCGCTGTTCGTGGCGGCGCCCTCCCCCGTCGGGCCGGCTGCTCCGGTGACGCCCGTCGCCTCGACGCTCTGCTCGCTGCAGGACGCGCGCATCACCGAGTCCAGCGGGGTGGCGGTCTCGGGCAGCGTGCTGTGGACCCACAACGACAGCGGCGACACGGCCCGGTTCTCCGCGCTGTCCCGGTCCTGCCGGACGCTGGGGACCTGGGACGTCCGAGGCGAGAAGGCCACCGACTGGGAGGACATGGCGCGCGGCGCCGGGGCGCTGTGGTTCGGCGACATCGGCGACAACGCCTCGTCGCGGTCGCAGGTCCAGGTCGTGCGGGTGCCCGAGCCGCGGGTCTCCGCAGGGACCCACGCGCTCTCTGCGGCGGTCTACCGGTTCCGGTACGAGGACGTGGCGCACGACGCGGAGACGTTGCTCGTGGACCCGCGGTCCGGCCAGCTGCTCGTCGTGACCAAGTCCTACCTCGGTGAGGCGTCCGTCTACGCCGCTCCCCTGCACCCGTCGGTCTCGGCCGTCAACACGCTCCGCCGGGTCTCGTCCTTCCGGACCCGCGTCACGGGCACCGCCGGAGGTCCGCTGGGACCGGCCGGGCAGCTGTCGGTGACCGCCGGCGACATCAACGGGTCCGTGACGCGCGTCGTGGTGCGGACCTACACGGACGCCTACGAGTGGACGGTGACGGGAGGCGACGTCGTGCGCGCCTTCTCCACCACCCCCTCCGTCACGGCGCTGCCGAAGACGGCCCAGGGCGAGGGGATCGCGTACGACACCGACGGGCGGTCGTGGATCACGACGAGCGAGGGCAAGGGCGCGCCGGTCATGCGCATCGCCCGCTGACGCAGCCGACCTGACCGCATCCTGACGGTTCCGGGTCTACCTGCGCGGCCCAGGCCAGTGCGCGGGCGGCCGTCGTCGCGTACCTGGAGGACTGCCTCGTCCCACAGGAGAAAGACGCAGAACCGCCTCCACCGAGCCGCGTCGACAGGCAGACTTCAGGGTTGTGCGTGGTCTTCGCTCCTTCCTTGCCGTGGGCACCGCCGGTGCTGTCGTGCTCGCCGCCGGCGTCGTCACAGCCCTCGTCGGGCTGGGCCCGTCCCCCTCCGACGTGGCCAGCGACTGGCTGACCGACCTCACCGCTGGGCACGTCGCCAAGGCGCTCGACCTCACCGTCCACTCCTCCTCGGTCGACCGCAGCTTGCTCCGCCAGGACCTGCCGGCGGCGAACCGCATCACGAAGGCGAAGCTCGGCAAGGTCAGCCAGAGGTCCGGCACGGCCACGGCCGCCATCAGCTACGACGTCGACGGGTTCCCGCAGAGCGCGACCCTGCGCCTCAGCAGGCACGGCCGGAGCTGGCGGATCGACAACGGGCTGTCCAGCCTCGTCATCGACGGGGCAGCCAGCGAGGTCACCTCGCTGAAGGTCAACGGCGTGGCCGTCACCGTGGACTCCGGCGGCGCGGAGGTCCCCGCACTTCCCGGGCTCTACTCGGCCGCGATGCCGGCGACCTTCGCGTTCGTGGCGAAGGCCCAGAAGACGCCCGTGACGACCGACCGGGGCGCGCTGCACTTCGACCTCGAGCCCACCGCGGCCGGGCGCGCGGCGGCGAGCGCAGCCGTTTTGCAGTCGCTGCGGACCTGCCTCGCCCATCGCCCCCAGGTGCTCGAGAACCCCTGCCACGCGCACACGGCGACCATCACCGACAAGGGCGACTTCAAGAACTCAGACTTCCGGTGGACCCTGCTCAAGAACCCCACGCTGGTCTCCGGGGTGACGGGGCAGACGTACTTCGTGACCTCGGCCGCTGCCGGTAAGGCCTCGGTGAGCACCTTCGCCGTCGACCGGAAGAACCGCTTCCCACCGCAGCGGATCACCCTGCCGACCTCGATCACGCTGCCCGGAGAGATCGCGGTGACGTTCACGGGTCACACCCCGCACGTCACGTACTGAGCCGGGGCCACGCTCAAGGGGGCGCCCCTTTCGCCCGAAGTTCCACGGGAAAGGGGAAGCCGTGCCGCTGCATCGCCAGACCGTGGTGGGCGACTTGGTCGTCGAGGAGGTCCCCCCTCCCGCGGACAAGCCGCAGCTGAGCCCTGGCCGCACCTACTGGTGGAACGGCGACGCGTGGGTGCCGGCTCGCACCAACGCGGACGCGCAGGCCGTCCTGACCGCCGAGCTCGCGGAGCCGCTGATCGCGCCGCTGCCGCCGCAGCCGAAGGCCCCCGTCGCACCCTTGAAGCGGATCGCCGTCCCCGTCCCCCTCGAGGAGGTCACCGCCGCGGCACAGCCCGAGCCCGAGGAGGAGCAGACCCTTCCCGACATCGAGTGGCACGCCGCCCCCGTCTCCCGCCCCGCCGGCGTCGCCGGCCCTGAGCAGCCCGAGCTGGCCGAGGTCCGCTTCCCGTTCCTCGCCGGCCTCGACAAGGCGGGCCTGCTCGCGCTGCTCGCCGCAGCCGGGCTGTGCTGGGTGCCCCGCGCGGGCGGCCTCGCCGCCCTCGTTCTCGCCCTGGTGGCCCTGGTCGTCTCCGGGTTCCGGCCTTCGCGACTGGCGGTCGTCGCCGCCGCTGTCGCGATCCCCGAGCTCGTCGTCGGCCTGCTCCTGCACGCCCATGCCGGTTCGGTCGCCGCCGCGAAGGCCCACAACCTCGAGGTCCTGCAGAAGTCGCTCGAGAACGCGGCGCAGTTCGAGGTCGTCACGCACACCTACGAGTCCAGGTACGGCGGCCCGATCGCGCTCGGGCAGCACGGCTGGACCAAGGACCCGCTCATCGAGTTCACGGACGTCAAGCGCAACGGCTACTGCCTCACCGCCACCCGCGAGGGCGTCACGATGACGATCCGCGCGGACTCGCCGGTGAGCGACGTCCCCTGCTGAGGCGCCGCGTCAGGCGGTGAGGTGCAGGGTCGTCACGGTTGCCTTGGCGACGTCCTTCTCGCAGAAGTGGTCGGTCGCCCACTTCGACTGGCTGAAGAGCCTGGTCTGGTCCGCGTAGTGCGGGCTCTTCGGGTTCGTCGACTGCGAGTAGGTCAGGATCGTCCTGGTGTCCGGGCAGCCGGTGCCGTTGAACTGCACGACCTGGATGAACGAGCTGCCGTGCGGCAGCTGGCCGATGTAGCCCTTGGTGGGGTCCCACGGGGCGGCGACGGCGTTGAAGACACCGAGCGTGCCGGGACCGCCCGGGTAGGGCGTGCGGGTGCCGTCGGGACGGGCGTCGATCTGGTACTTCCCCAGCGGGGCGTCGACCGGGATGTGGGCCGCGTTGAGGTCGGCGACGCCGTCACCGAACGACTTCAGGACCAGCGGGTCGGCGATGTTGAGACCGCGCGGGGTGTTGACCGGGTCGTTGGCGTCGAACGGGACCTTCCAGATGTGGGAGGTCTGCAGGGCGCCCTGCACGCCGACCTGGACGGCCGTGGCGTGGGTCCAGAAGCGGCGGAAGACGAGGGCGCCGCGGGCGCTCAGGGTGTCGGTGCCGTTCCACGTCTTCAGGACGGCGCACGCCTTGCTGACGTCGACAGGTCCGTTGCTCGAGGGCGCCATGCCGCCCGGGAACAGCGAGCACATCTGCAGGACGTCGGGCTTGGTGATCTCCCAGGAGTACTGCCGGTCGGAGAACAGCAGGTCCTGCAGCCGCTGCCGGTCGAACTTCCCCGTCTTCAGCACCTCGGCCACCATCGTCAGGCCGGAGCGCGTGCGGGTCGTGCGGTCCTTGCGCTCGTCGCCGATGATCGTCGCGAAGCCCTCGAGCGGCTGCGCCGGGTTCGACAGCCAGTAGCTGTCGTTGGAGTTGGTCACGTAGTCGCTGCGCAGCAGGTACGGCATGTGGCTCGGGCCGAAGATGCCCTTCTGCACCGCGTCGGGGTCGCTCCCCCACTCGCACGCCGACCGTGACCCGTCGAGGATCGGGAGCCGCAGCGCGGCGAACGTCGCCTGGCCGGCGGCGGTCGCGCAGGTCGTGACCTGGTCGTTGGTGACGTGCGGCGTGACGGAGATGTCGGCGTAGAGCGCGACACCCTTGTCGTCGGTGGCGAGGGTGTTGACCCAGGGGATGCCCTGGTTGCGCTTCAGCGACGCGAGCACGTCGGCGGACGACTGCGCGTGGTTCACGTCGAAGAAGTGGTTGAGGTAGCGGAAGTTCGGCGCGTTCGCGTCGCCCATCGTGAACGCGATCGTCGGCGTCCACGGCAGTGGGATGCCGAGCAGGCTCGAGAACACCGAGCCGTGCCGGGTCGCGTAGAGGGTGCGGCTCTGCTTCTTGCCGCCGGGCAGCGCGACCGTGACGGTGCGGCGAGTCATCTGCGTCGGCTTGCCGTCGTACAGGTAGGTCGTCGGGGAGCCGGGGACGAGGGTCTCCTGGAACGGCGTGAAGCGGTACGACGTGCTGACCGTGTGCGACCACGCCTGGTGCGCGGTGTGGCCGATGAGGATGATCGGGACACCCAGCAGCGACCCGCCGGCGACGTCGAGCTGGCCCGGGATCGTCAGGTGCGACTGGAAGAACCGCTCGCTGCCGATCCACGGGAAGTGCGGGTTGCCGAGCAGCAGGCCGTGGCCGTTCTTCGTGGCCGACTTCCCGAGCGCGACCGCGTTGGACCCGATCGCGAGGCCCTTGAACTCGTTGGCGAGGCCCTCGGCGAGCTTGCTCGTGTCGAGCGTCGGCACCGGCGCCGACGGGGTCGGCGGCTGCGCGCCGCCGATGCCGTCGATCGCGACGCCGGCGCTCGCGAGCAGGGCCAGCTGGTAGAAGCGGTGGTAGGCATCGATCTCGGTGATCGGCGTGACCCACGGCTTGCCGGCGCAGTTCGGGTCGGTCACCTTGTTGGTCTTCAACCAGCGGTTGTAGCCCGCGACGTAGCCGGTCACCGCCTGCCGGATCTCCGGCTTCGGCGCGTTCGGGCCCTTGTCCGCGAGCAGCTTCTCGACCGTCTTGTTGTCGTTGATCTGCTGGAAGAAGAAGTCGCTGTTGAGGTTGTTGACCGAGGCGCCGTTGCCGCGGAAGACGTAGCCGTTCGTCGGCCCGAAGAACTTCGAGCGCTGCGCCCGCACCGTCGTGTAGGTGTCGGCCATGGTGCAGATCGTGTCCTGCGCCAGCGCGTAGCCGTACCCGTAGCCGAGCGACGCGTAGTTGCTGGCCGTGATGTGCGGGATGCCGTACTCGGTGTAGCGGATCGTCACGTCGTACCTGGGCGTGGCCTTGGCTGTCACAGCCGACGCGACCGGGGTCAGCCCGACCAGCAGGGCGGCGGCGGCGAGCAGGGCGGTACGACGACGCATGGGGGGCATCTCCTCGGGGTTGCCCCTGTGTTTCGACGTCTGCGCGCCCGATCCTGCCCGTACGCTCCGGCTACCCCGCCCCGCCACCGTCGCCGAACGACGGCCTGGCCATCACCAGCCTGGTCTCGGGGCTGGTCTGGATGGGCGGCCTCGGCAGCCTCGTCGCCGTCATCACCGGCCACCTGTCGCGGTCCAACGCAAAGAAGCAGGGCCGCAACCCCAGCGGCCTCGCGCTGGCCGGCGTCATGCTCGGCTACCTCGGGCTCGCGGGCACCGCGCTGTTCGTCGTCCTGATCGTCGCCGTCGGCGGCCGGGTGTCGAAGGCGATCGACCGCGACGACCACGCCCACCTGGACCTGCTGTCCGCCGCGGCG
>JAODNF010000472.1 GCA_025464915.1 Frankiales bacterium
GGGCGAGCAGCACGTCCTCGACGTCGCGCGGGTAGACGTTGAAGCCGCCGCGGATGATGAGGTCCTTGATGCGGTCGACGACGTAGAGGTAGCCGTCCTCGTCGAGGTGCCCGACGTCGCCGGTGTGGAGCCACCCGTCGCGGACCGCGGCGGCGGTGGCGTCAGGGCTCTGCCAGTAGCCCTGCATGAGGGTGGCGCCCGCCACGCAGATCTCGCCGTCCTCGCCCGCCTTCGCGTCGCTGCCGTCCGGCAGCTCGATGCGGACGTCGATGCCCTCGAGCGGCTTGCCGACCGAGCCGAGGCGGCGCTCCTCCGGCTGGCTGCTGATGAGGGCCGACGTCTCGGTGCAGCCGTAGCCCTCGCGGATCTCGAGAGTGGGGATGCGGCGCTCGAGCTCGTCGGCCACGTCACGGGCCAGCGGCGCGGCGCCGCTGCTGATCCGCTCCAGGCACGACAGGTCGTGGTCCTCGAGCGGCTGGCCCAGCAGCATCTGGATCATCGACGGCACGAGGGCGCTCGTCTGGATGCGGTGCTCCTCCACCAGGGCGATCCAGCCGGCCGGGTCGAACCAGCGCATCAGGAACGAGCGGCCGGGCTCCTGGGCGTGCAGCCCGGCGACGGTCACGAGCAGGCCGTAGGCGTGGGCGAGGGGCAGCGGCACCAGGATGCTGTTGCGGCCGGGGCTGTAGGCGGCGGTGGCCGCTGCATGGCCGGCGGCGTCGAGGCCGGCGTGCGTGAGCGCGACCCCCTTGGACCGGCCCGTGGTGCCGCCCGTGTAGAGCAGGGCGGCCAGGTCCTCGGGGTCCCGCGGCACCAGGGGCAGCTCCTCGTGGTCCTCGAGCTGCTCCCAGGTGACCGGCCCGTCGCCGCCGACCACGACCACCGGCAGGCCGGGGGCCGCCGCCTGGACCTTGGGGAGGAACTCGGGCGTCGTCACGCAGGCCACCGCTCCGGAGTCGCTGACGACGTGCGCCAGCTCCTCCTCGGTGAGCAGGAACAGCGCCGGGGTCGGGACGGCGCCGGCCCGCCACAGGGCGCTGTAGGTCAGGCCGACCTCGGGGCAGTTGGCCATCACGACGACGACCCGGTCGCCGGGGGCGACACCGAGCCCGACGAAGCCCGCGGCGGCGCGTCGGGCGCGGCTCGCGAGCTCGTGGCTGGAGTGCCAGGTGCCCTCGAAGAACAGGGCGGGGTGGTCGGGGAACTTCGCGAGGACCTCGTCCGCGCGCTGGCCGAGTGAGGCGGGGGTGTTCACAGTGCGTTTCTAACAGGCCGCCCGGGCGCTACGACAGGCGGACGACGGCCTTCGCACCCATCAGGACCTTGTTCTCGCCGACCACGGCCGTGAGGCCGACGACGACGGTGCCGTCGTCGTGCTTCTCCTCGACCACACCGGAGACCGTCAGCGTCGCGCCCTGGTCGTCGTCCTCGACCACGACGGGCCGGCTGAAGCGCACGCCGTAGCTGACGACCCTGCCCGGGTCACCGGCCCAGTCGGTGACGACCCGGCCCGCCGTGGCCATGGTGAGCATGCCGTGGGCGATGACGTTGGGCAGGCCGACCGACTTCGCGACCCGCTCGTTCCAGTGGATGATGTTGAAGTCGCCGCTGGCGCCCGCGTAGCGCACCAGGTTGTCGCGCTTGAGCTGGAAGTCCCTGGCCGGGATCTCGGTGCCGACCTCGACCTCGCTGAACGCCGGCATCAGGCGGTCCCCCTGCTCACGATCGTGTTGGTGATCGTCGCGACGTGCGCGCCGGCCTGGTCGGTCACCTCTGTCACGAGCGTCATGAGCTCGTTGCTGCCCTTGGCGGTGATGTCGTCGATGCGCTGCTCGAGCGTGAGGACGTCGCCCGCCACGACCGGCCGGTCGAAGGCGAACGCCTCCTCGCCGTGCACGACCATCGCGAAGTTCAGGCCCAGCTCCGGCTCGAGGATGAACCCGCCGCCGCCACCGCCCGTACTGGCGCTGATGAGGAACGTCGGCGGCGCGACCACGTCGGCATAGCCGGCGGCCTGCGCGGCCGCCCGGTCCGTGTAGAGCGGGTTGTCGTCGCCGATCGCGGCGGCGAAGCGGCGGATGTCGCCGCGGGTGATCTCGACGGGCTCGCCCACCGGCGCCTTGCGTCCGATGTAGTCGCGGTTCAGGGGCATTCGGGGAGCCTAACGACCAGGTGAGGCGGGTCACTCCGGGCCCCCTGGCTCAAGGTTTCGACTGGTCAGGACGACACACAACATGCAGCCCCTCGCTAGCCCAACCGGGCTAGCGCTGGTACCGCCACTCAGGCAATCCGACCGAAACGGAACCCTCGATGAAGACCCGACGCAACCGCCGAGCCTCCGTCGCCGCCGTCCTGGCCGGCCTCGCCACTCTGCTCACCCCGACGGCACACGCTGACGCCGCCGTGGGCTCGCACTTCTCGCTCAAGCTGCACGACACCTTCACCGCCGGCCTCGACACCTCGCGCTGGGGCACCTACGAGGGCCAGCCGGGCGGGAACCCCTACGGGTACTGGAAGCACAGCCACGTCCAGGCCTACCACGGTGCGGCGCTGCTGCGCGGCTACAGCGACAGCGGCCGCTACGTCACGGGCGGCATGATGCTCAACTCGGTCGCGCAGACCTACGGCAAGTACGTCGTGCGCGCCCGGTTCGACAAGAGCACCACGATCGCGCACGCCATGCTGCTCTGGCCGACGAGCGGCTGGCCGCCCGAGGTCGACTTCTCCGAGGGTCCGACGACGCAGGGCGTCATGGCCACCTCGCACTGGGCATCAGGCAACTCCCAGCAGCACGCGTTCAAGAAGGTCGACATGACGCAGTGGCACACCTACGGCGTCGAGTGGACCCCCACCCGGCTCGCCTACACGATCGACGGTGCGATCTGGGCCACCATGACGGGCGCCGCGGTCCCCCACCAGCCGATGAAGCTGGCCATCCAGACGGTCCCCGTCTCGAACGTTCCCGCAAGCACCCCCGAGGTCCGGCTGTCCATCGCCGACGTCTACGTCTGGTCCTACCGGTAGCCGCCGCACACGCTCGCGAAGGCCGGTCCGTCGGGCGGATTCGTGGGGTCGTCGCAACACGGCTTGTGATTGCAGGTTAGGCAAGGAGCTTCGCGAGGCGCTCGGCTGGGGTTTCCCAGCCGAGCGTTTTGCGTGGTCGGGTGTTCATGAGGTGGGCGATCTCGGCGAGGTCGGCAGGGCTAAAGCGGCTGAGGTCTTCGCCCTTCGGCAGGAACTGGCGCAAGAGCCCGTTGGTGTTCTCGTTGGACCCACGTTGCCAGGGGCTGGCGGGGTCGCAGAAGTAGACGGGCATGTCGGTGGCCAGGGTGAAGTCGCGGTGGCGGGCCATCTCGGTGCCCTGGTCCCAGGTCAGGGACTTCCGCAGCTGCGCCGGCAGGGTGTGCATGGCGGCGATGAGTCCGTCGCGGACGGTCTCGCCGCTGTGGTCGTTCGGGAGGTGGACCAGCAGCACGAAGCGGCTGGTGCGTTCAACGAGCGTCCCGACGGCGGACAGGTGCCCTGGCCCGACGATGAGGTCGCCCTCCCAATGGCCCGGAACAGCCCGGTCCTCGACCTCAGCGGGTCGTTCGCTGATCATCAGCATCGGGTCGGTGAAGCGGCTGTGCCGCTGCCCGGGCTTGCGCTGCGGCTTGCGGACCGTCCGGCCGGTGCGCAGACATGCGGCGATCTCGCGGCGCAGCTCCCCGCGTCCCTGGACGTAGAGGGACTGGTAGATGGTCTCCGGACTGACGTTCATCCACGGATCATCCGGGAACCGGCGAGCGAGGTCGGCACTGATCTGCTCGGGGCTCCACCGCAACCGGCTCAGCCGGTCCTGCACCAGGCCGTGCAGGACCGCGTTCGCAGCCAGCTTGCGCTGTTTCGGGCGTGCCCTGCGCAGCCGCGCGCGGCGGTGGGCAGCGTGCGGCCGATAGTCGCCGGCTGCTGAGCCGTTGCGCCGCAGCTCACGGCTCACCGTGGAAGGACTGCGCCCCAGCGCCCGAGCGATTGCCCGCACCGACGCCCCCGCCAGCTTCAGATCCGCGATCTGGATCCGCTCATCCTCACCGAGGAAACGCGCGGAGATCTCACGATCGACACGGCTCCGCTGGGCCCCAACGACCCTGCCGTCGGGGTAGACCCTGACAGCTCGCGACTTCGCGACACCGCGCCTCCAGTCATATCCCGTGCGCTCGTTGATCCCGACCTCACGACTCGCCTTAGCCACCGACATGCCGGCAGCCAACAGCACCTGGAAACGGGCCCGTTCCACCGACAATGGCCGCGGCCCTTGCGGGACGCGGCCACTGTTTCGGTAGACCTTGTTCTGCTTGCGCTTGCGAGGCATCGCAACCCCCGATCACTCAGGTGTTGCGACGACCCCTAGAACCCAAGCGTGGGCCGGCCTCCCGTGAGGACCGCGAGGCCCGCGCCGCTGGCAGGCTGCTGCTAGAAAGCGGCCTCGTCGAGGTCCATCAGGCTGCTGTCCACGGCCTCGGCGATGGCGCGCTTGGCCGTCAGCTCCGGGAAGACGTTGGCGGCGAACCACTTCGCGGCGGCGATCTTGCCGGTGTAGAAGTGCGTGTCCCGCTCGGAAGCGGTCGGCAGCTTCTCGAGGGCGACGATGGCCTGGCGCAGGAGAAGCCATCCGACGACCAGGTCGCCGAGGGCCATCAGGGTGCGGGTCGTGTTGAGGCCGACCTTGTAGATGTTCTCGGTGTTGTCGACCGACGCCATCAGCTCGTTGACGTTGTGGCCGACGATGCCTTGCACGTCCTCGAGCGCCTGGCTCAGCAGCTCGAGCGACTGGGTCAGCTCGGGGGCGTCGCTCTTGGCCGTGTCCTGGATGTCCGCGGCCAGCTTGGCCAGCGCCTGGCCCTGGTCGCGCACGATCTTGCGGAAGAACAGGTCCATGCCCTGGATCGTGGTCGTGCCCTCGTACAGGGTGTCGATCTTGGCGTCCCGGATGTACTGCTCGATCGGGTAGTCCTGGGTGAACCCCGAGCCGCCGAAGATCTGCAGGGACGTGGCGAGCAGCTCGTAGGACTTCTCGGATCCGTAACCCTTCACGATCGGCAGCAGCAGGTCGTTGAGCCGCGCGGGCAGGGTGTCGTCGACGCCGGCGGCGTGGTTGAGCTCGACCTGGTCCTGGACCGTCGCGGTGTAGAGCACGAGGGCGCGCATGCCCTCCGCCCAGGCCTTCTGGCGCATCAGCATCAGGCGGACGTCCGGGTGGTGCGTGATGGTCACCCGCGGCGCGGCCTTGTCGGTCATCTGCGTGAGATCCGGTCCCTGCACGCGGATCTTGGCGTACTCGAGAGCGTTGAGGTAGCCCGTCGACAGCGTCGCGATGGCCTTCGTGCCGACCATCATGCGGGCGTACTCGATGACCTGGAACATCTGGGCGATGCCGTTGTGCACGTCACCGACGAGGGTGCCGACGGCGGGCGCCTTCTCACCGAACGTGACCTCGCAGGTGGAGGAGACCTTCAGGCCCATCTTGTGCTCGACGTTGGTGACGTAGACGCCGTTGCGCTCCCCGAGCGCGCCGGTCTCGAGGTCCACCTGGAACTTCGGGACGAGGAAGAGCGACAGGCCCTTGGTGCCGGGGCCGCCGTGGCCCTCGACGCCGACGGGGCGGGCGAGGACGAGGTGGAAGATGTTCTCCGGCCAGTCCCACTCGGCCGAGGTGATGAAGCGCTTCACGCCCTCGATGTGCCAGGTGCCGTCGGGCTGCTGGTGCGCGGTCGCCCGGCCGGCACCGACGTCGGACCCGGCGTCGGGCTCGGTGAGCACCATGGTCGCGCCCCAGCCGCGCTCGATGGCGAGCTCGGCGAAGCGCTTCTGGTCGGCGTTGCCGTTGTCCGACAGGATCTGCGCGAACGCCGGCCCGGAGGAGTACATGTAGATCGCCGGGTTGGCGCCGAGGATCATCTCGGAGACGCCCCAGATGAGGCTGGGCGGGGCGCCGATGCCGCCGAGGGCCTCCTTGAGCGGGAACTTGTCCCAGCCGCCCTCGTGGTAGGTGGCGTAGCTCTTGATGAAGCTCGGCGGCAGCGTGACGGAGCCGGTGTCCTTGTCGAAGACCGGCGGGATGCGGTCGCCGTCGACGAAGCTCGCGGCGAGGTCGTTCTCCGCCAGGCGGGCAACCTCCTTCAGCACGTCGCGCGCGCTGTCCTTGTCGAGGTTGCTGTACGGGCCCTGGCCCAGGGTCTGGTCGGCACCGAAGACCTCGAAGAGGTTGAACTCGATGTCACGCAGGTTGCTCTTGTAGTGGCCCATGGCCGCGTGCTCCTTGAAGACATGGTCGAGGCGTCGTACTCGCCGGTAACTTCATGGTGCTACCCGCTGGTAACAAATGCAAGCACCCGCTCCCGGATTCACCCGCGCGAGCAGCGCGAGAACGCCGGGGTCGAGGTGACGGGGCGGGCTGGTCCTCCGTACGAAGGCTGCTGTCAGGCGAGCTGGCGCATCGGGCTGCGCTGCTCGAGCAGCGCCACGGCCGCCCGGCCGAGCAGGTGCTCGTCGTCCTCGTGGGAGCTCGGCGGGGCCACGGAGACGCCGGCGCGCACGGTGATCGGACCGCCCTCGACGAGCTGCTGCAGCGCGAGCCGCGAGTTGACCCTCTCGACCAGGGCCACCGCGGTACTCGCGTCGGCCCGCGGCAGCAGGACCAGGAACTCGTCACCGCCCCAGCGGCCGACGACGTCCTCGGTGCGGACGCACGCCTGCAGCTGCTCGGCGACGGCGCGGAGCACGCGGTCGCCGGCGGCGTGGGAGTGCTCGTCGTTCACGCGCTTGAGCCCGTTGACGTCGATCATGGCGACGGTGATCGGCTGTCCGTGGCGCGAGCAGTGCGCCCGCCAGCTGGTGAGCTGCTCGGCGACGCCGCGCCGGTTGCGCAGGCCGGTCAGGGGGTCGTGGGCGGCGAGGACGCGCAGCTCGTCGACGAGGGCCTTCGTGCGCAGCGCAGCCTGGGTGCGGGCCAGCACCTCCTCGGCGAGGAACGGCGTGGTGAGGTAGTCGTGGGCCCCGCTGCGCAGCGCCTGGACGACGAACTCGCGCTCGGGGGTGCTCGTGACCATCACCACGGGGACGTCCCGGGTGAGGGCGTCGCCCTTGAGCTGCTCGAGCAGCGACATGCCGTCGCCGTCGGGCAGGAAGCGGTCCAGGAGCACGACGTCCGGCGGCCAGGTCGCGGTCCACTCGAGGGCCTCGGCGCAGGTCGACGCCTCGGCGACGACGTGACCGAGCTCGCGCAGCGCCCGGGCCAGCAGGGAGCGCGCCACGCCGTCGTCCTCGACGAGCAGGATGCGTCCGGTGACGTCCTCGGCCGCGGTCATGGGCGGGTTCCCTTCGGTGGTGCGGTCCCGTGACCGTAGGCGGGTGGATCCGGGCAGGACCTGATCAGGAAGGACTAGCCCGGAGCGGCTACCGGCGTCCTGCACGTCCGAGCTCCCTGCGGTAATCGTCCGGGATGTCCTGGGCAGAGAAAGGGTGCCGGCCGGCCCGCACCCCAAATCGGGTCCGCTCGTTACACTCCGGACAGCCGTGCCGCCCCCGCGGTTCGACGAAAGGACCCAGACGTGCGCCTCACGATGCGACGCCTCGCCGCACCGCTCGCAGCACTGGCTGCCCTGGCGTCGGTCTCGCTGGCCCCGCAGTCCGACGCGGCGACCGCCAGGTTTCGGGCCTTCCGGGTCGGTGGTCAGCCGCTGCGCGCGGTCACGCTGACCGAGCAGCGCCAGTTCGCCGCGCTCTCGATCGCCGACTACGGCCGGCTCAAGGACGACGGCTTCAACGCGGTGACGATGTACGTCTACCGCTACCTGGACAGCGCGACGGCCAGCGAGCAGAAGACGGGCGCCTTCACGGAGCCCGACGCGGTACTCGGCCTCGCGATCGACCAGGCGCACGCTGCCGGCCTCGCGGTCCAGCTCATCCCCACGATCTGGGTCGGCACCGGTGTCGGGCCGTTCTACTGGCGTGGTGCGATCCACCCCGCCGACCACGACCTGTTCTTCGACTCCTACCGGGAGATGACCAACCACTACGCCGACCTCGCGACGCAGCACGGGGTCGAGATCTACGGCGTCGGCAGCGAGATGATCTCGCTGGAGAACGAGGTCTCGCAGTGGCAGCACACCATCAGTGACGCCCGCCAGCGCTTCAAGGGCCCCATCACCTACTTCACGGTCTACGCGACGGTCGACCGCATCAGGTGGTGGAAGTACGTCGATGTGCCGGGCGTCTCGCCCTACATGTCGCTGTCGAGCAACGCGAGCCCGGGTTACGACGAGATCGTCAACAACTGGAAGTCCAAGCAGCTGCCCTACCTGCGCCACGACGCGGCCTACGTCGGCCGCCCGCTGCAGATCGCGGAGATCGGCTACGGCTCCGGCCCGGGCGCCGCGACCCACCCCGAGCAGCCGCCGGGGGGCCCCGCCGACGAGGCGCTCCAGGCCAACCTCTACAGGGCCATGCTCGACGTCGTCCTGCCGGACAAGTCGTTCGACGGCATCTCGTTCTGGCGCTGGTCGGCCACCGAGGCCGGCCCCGCCAACACCGGCTTCTCGCCCAAGGGCAAGCAGGCCGAGTGCGTCGTGGCCCAGCACTGGGCGGCCTCGGGCAGCAGCGCGCTGACGCAGTGCACGACCGTGGGCCGCATCGCTCTCTAGCCCCGACTCCAGGCTCGGCGCCTAGGCTCGCCCCGGTGAGACCCGCCGTCGACGTCCTGGTCGTCACCCACGGCACCGCGGAGCTCACCGCGGATGCCCTGCGCCGGCTGCTCGACAGCGAGCAGGGCGTGGACCTGCGCGTGCTCGTCCACGACAACGCGTCCTCCGACGACACGGTGGCGGTGCTGGCGGCACGGGTGCCGGAGGCCGAGGTCGTCGCCGCGCCCGTCAACGCAGGCTTCGCCGCCGGGGTGAACGCCCTCGTGGCCCGCTCCAGCGCCCCGTGGCTGCTCGTGCTCAACAGCGACGCCTGGCCGGCGCCGGGCGCGGTGGGAGAGCTCGTGGCGGCGCTGCAGGCCGCCCCGCTGGCTGGGCTCTCGGCGCCTCGCCTCGAGTCCCCCGACGGTGACCTCGAGCTGTCGGCCTTCCCCTTCCCGTCGGTCCTCGGTGCCGTCCGAGCGGCGCTGCTGCGCGAGCCGCACCCGTTCGCGCCCGCCGAGGTGGACTGGGTCGTGGGCGCCTGCTGGCTGGTGCGCCGGGAGGCTGCCCTCGATGCCGGCCCGCTCGACGAGTCGCTGTTCATGTACGGCGAGGACGTCGCCTGGTGCTGGGCCCTGCGCCAGGCCGGCTGGCGGGTCCGCTACGAGCCGTCGGCCCTGGTGGTGCACGTCGGCAACGCGAGCGGCCGGGCCGCGTACGACGACACCGCGCGCACCCGGGCCTGGGTCGGCAACGACCTGCGGCTCTACCCGCGCTGGGGACGGGCGCCCCGGCTGTACCGGTGGGTGCGGGTGCTGGGCGCGCTGCGCGCGTCGCGACTCGCGTACGACGAGGGCACCGCCGCCCACTGGCGCACGGTCGCGCGGGCCTACCGGTTGGGATGACCACGAGGGCGGACGCCGGTGGTTGGAGATCCGCACGAAACGCGTCCGAAGCGTTCCCCCGTTCCCGATTCGTCCCTACCGTGCGGCCATCCCCTAGGAGGCCACTGTGCGTCACCGGATCCGGATCGTGCTCGTCCTCGTCGCCGCTGCTTTGGCGCTCAGCCCCGTCGCCCCGGCGCAGGCCTCGTCGACCTTCAGCGGCTACTACACGAACAGCTACGGGACGCTCTACTACGAGGGCTTCGTGCCCTCGTCCTACCGTGCGGGGACGGCCCTGCCGCTCGTCGTGGCGCTGCACGGGTGCACCCAGACGACCGGTGACTTCGCCGCAGGGACCCGGTGGAGCACCAAGGCGGAGTCGCAGGGCTTCCTGGTCGTCTACCCGCAGCAGAGCTACTACCAGAACAGCGCGCTGTGCTGGAACTGGTCGACCTGGAACGATCAGTTCCGCGGGCAGTACGAGCCGTCGCAGATCGCGGGCATCGTGGGTGTCGTGAAGTCGAGCTACACCGTCGACCCGAAGCGGGTCTTCGTCACCGGCATCTCCGCGGGTGGCGCGATGTCGGTGATCATGGCCGCGACCTATCCCGACGTCTTCGCCTCCGCCAGCATCTCGGCCGGCTGCGAGTACGACGGCTACCCGTGTGGTTCCTCGGGCGGGCAGTCGCCGACGACCTCGGGCAACGAGGCCTACAGCGCCATGGGCGGGTACGCCCGCAGCGTGCCCGTCCAGGTCTTCCAGGGGACGTCCGACAGCGTCGTCCCGCCGGTCAACGGCGGCCAGGTCATCTCGCAGTGGGCGCAGACCGACGACCGCGCCAGCGACGGGATCGACAACAACAACATCGACGACGTCGCCGACGCGACCACGAGCGGCACGGTCCCAGGTGGTCGGGCATGGACGCGCTACACCTACAAGGACGGGGCGGGTGCGCCCGTCCTGGAGAAGACCCTCGTCACCGGGATGGGCCACGCCTGGAGCGGCGGCTGCTCCTGCGGCTCCTACACCGACCCGTCCGGCCCGGACGCGACGTCGCTCGCCTGGACCTGGTTCGCGGCCCACCCCAAGCCCTGAGGCCTGCTTCCGAACGGGTTCGACCTGCTTCGGCAGCCGCCCAGGCTGCAACGGGTCGGCCGGGATCGCCTGGGCTGCGACCGGTTCGGGAGCTCAGGCGGTGGTGAACCAGAAGGTGAAAGCCCGGCGGTCGACCGGGTCGTCGCCGGTGAGCCGGTCGAACAGCGGATCGGTGAGAGCCAGCAGCTCGGGGCGGGTCGTGCAGTAGCCACCGGCGAGCACCGGGTCGATGAACGGCGCGCCCGCGATCAGGTAGGCGGCCAGCAGGTACTGCTCGCTGAACCAGAACGTCGACCACTCCGGCAGGTAGTCGCTCGGCAGCAGGATGTCGTGGATGCCGACCCGCACGCCCTTCGGCAGGTTCGGCAGCGCGTCCAGGAGGAACGCGGTCGCATCGGAGTTGGTGAAGACGCGGTGGCTGTTGTCGACGAACACCACGTCGCCGGCCTCGAGGTCGTCGTACACGCCGGTGGTCAGCTCGTACGGGCGACGGATCACGTCGTCGCACAGCGCGTCGATCTCGGCACGCGGGTTCGGGTCGATGCTGGTGATGCGGGTGCGCAGGCCGCCGTCACGCTTCGCCTGGGCGACGAAGGTGGTGCTGATGCCGGAACCGGTCTCGACGTAGCGCCTGGGGTCGAGGTCGCGCAGCGTCGCGTAGAGCAGGGCCGCGTCGAGGCCGGGCAGGTACTGGCTCAGCCAGTACGGCTGCCCCGGCTGCTGCTGGCGCAGCGGCACCCGTGCCAGGTCGTCCGCGTAGTGCGCGACCCGGAGCAGCTGCTGGCGGTACGTGCCCTCGAAGCGGGACAGGTACGCCGCGATGCGCGCGTGCTCCGGCTTGCCGTAGCCCCACCGCGGGGAGGGGTCCGCGGACGGCGGGTAGTTGAGGGTGATCGTCGGGAGGGGCTCGGTGCGCCTGGCCAGCGCGGAAGCGACCTGGTGGACGCGTGGCTTCACGCGCTGCTTGAACTCGTGGAGCACCCCGCGACCGTACCCTCAGGCCGATGCAGTGGCTGGTGGTGCGCGGGACGAGCAGCCTGCTCCTGCCCCCGGGTGGGCACGCGCTGACGGGACCGCGGCGACGGACCTGGGACGGCGGCCGGCTGGTGGCGGACGTCGAGGTGCCGGCCACCAGGACG
Organism: Frankiales bacterium; assembly: GCA_025464915.1. Taxonomy (GTDB): domain Bacteria; phylum Actinomycetota; class Actinomycetes; order Mycobacteriales; family SCTD01; genus RYN-111. Next base: position 11,780 of record JAODNF010000472.1, read on the forward strand.
CCGCACGGCTGGCGCTTCGAGGGAACCGCCGAGGTCGACGTGCTGGTCGGTCCCGAGCCGGTCGCTGCGCCCCCGCTGACGGTCCTCGGGTCGTTCGAGACGCTCGACCTCGGACGGCTGCTCGTCGGGGGGCAGGTCCTCGACACCCGCCTCGGCGTGCCGTCCGAGCAGACAGGGCTGCAGGTCTGGCGGATCGCGAGGCACCACGGCGGTGCGTACTGGGACGGCGTCGCAGGCGTGGTCGCCGCCTGGGTCCGCGAGCGGCTCGGGCAGCCGCACGACGAGCTGACGCACACCAGGTTCGTGGCCGACGGTGTGCTGCTGCTCGCGGCTCTCGGCGAGGACCGGACCGACGCGCTCGAGCCGTTGCGCGCCGGCGACTGGTTCGTCCACGACTCGCACGACGACGGCAGCGACCGGGTCCTCAACACGCACCTGATCTCGCTGCTGGCCCTGCGTGCGGCGGGGTACGACGACCCGCGGGGGGTCGCCGAGCTGCACCGCGCCGTGTCCCGTGCCGGGGGGCCGCGGTCGTGGGCACACGGGATCGACCTGCTCGCCGGTGACGTGGCTGCCGGCTTTCTCCCCAGGCACCCCGTGTTCACCGGCCACACCCATGCCGCGGAGGTGCGCGCCGCACGTCAGCGGCACCGCGACGGGTCACTCGTCCTGCCGGGCGGTCGCACCGGCCGCGACGTCCGTGACCAGCCCGCCCCGGCCTACCACACGGTCAACACCGCAGACCTCGCGTCGTACGCCATGGCGACCTCAGATCCCTTGGTGCGCAAGGCATCTGAGGCTGCCACCCGCTATGCGCTGGTCAGCGGGCACTGGCGCGGGCTGCTCCGGGACCGCGACCCGATCACGCTGCTGGTGCCCTCGGTGCTGTGGCGGCTGGGGCAGCGGCACCAGGCGGAGCGCTGGGCGGCACGGCTGGTCGCGCAGGGCTGGGCTCCGGCGCTGGGCTGGCCCGGCCATCTCGACCGCCCGTGGCAGCTGCTGCCCGCCGGCTGCCTCTAGCCTGCTGAGGTGCGCCTCGCCCTCGTCCACCCGTTCCACTGGGACGACGTGCGCCGGGGCGGGGAGCGGTACTTCGGGGACCTCGCGCGGTGGATGGCGGACCGCGGTCACGAGGTCGAGGTGCTCACCGGGACCCACGGGCCGGAGCGGGTCGAGGAGAACGGCTCGCTCGTCGTGCGGCGGATCCCGCACCGGCTGCCGCAGCGGCTGAAGGACCGCGGCGTCTCGCTGGTCGACGCCTTCGGGCCGACCGCCTTCCGGCACCTGCGCGGCCGCCGCTTCGACCTGGTCCACGCGCTCACTCCGATGGCCGCCCTGGCCGCCCGCACGGCCCGGCA
>JAODNF010000475.1 GCA_025464915.1 Frankiales bacterium
GGCGCACGGCCTCCGCGAGGACCAGCACCCCGAGCACCAGGAGCACCACGGCGTTCAGGACGGCGACGAGGATCTCCAGGCGCTGGAGGCCGAAGGTGCGCGCCAGGGTCGGCGGTCGAGTGGCCAGGACGACGGCGAACAGGGTGAGGGCGATGCCCGCAGCGTCGGAGGCCATGTGGGCGGCGTCCGCGAGGAGCACGACGGAGTGCGCGACGAGCCCCCCGACGACCTCGGCGACGAGGACGGCCGTGGTGATGGCGAGGACGACGGTGAGCCGGCCGCGCTGCTCGCCGGCGGCGGTGCCGTGGTGGTGGTCGTGCCCGCCGCTCATGCGATGAGGCTAGAGCGCGACCGCGACGAGCGCGTCCGTGGCTGAATGGGGACATGACGGAAGTGCTGCTGAGACGCGGGGTCCGGCTGGAGCAGGTCACTCTCGGCTGGAACGTGCTGGGTCTCGGCGTGCTGGCCGTCGCCGCAGCGAGGGCCTCCTCGGTCGCGCTCGTCGGCTTCGGCCTGGACAGCCTGATCGAGATCGGGGCGAGCGCCGTCGTGCTCTGGGAGCTGGCCGACGTCCGGCAGGAGCGACGGAACCGGGCGCTGCGACTGATCGCGGTCGCGTTCGGGCTGCTGGCGGTCTACCTCGCCGTCCAGGCAGCCGTCGTGCTCGCCGTCGGCTTCCACCCGCACGTCAGCGGGCTCGGCATCGCCTGGACCGCGGTGACGGCTGTCGTGATGTTCGCCCTGGCTGCAGGCAAGGCGCGCACGGGCGCCGCGCTCGGCAACCCCGTCCTGGTCGCCGAGGGCCGCGTCACCCTGGTCGACGGGCTGCTGGCCGTCAGCGTTCTCGTCGGCCTGGTCCTCAACGCAACCGCCGGCTGGTGGTGGGCCGATCCGCTGGCAGGGCTGGTGCTCGTGGGCTACGCGGTGAAGGAGGTGGCCGCGCTCAGAGCTGCGTGACCAGCTGCTTCACGAGCACGGTGAACGCGAGGTCGTCGCGCCGGGGTCGCCCGAACCGGTCGTCGCCGTAGGGGAAGGGGCGGTGCTCGCCGGTGTCGACGTAGCCGCGGCGCAGGTAGTAGGCGATCAGCTCGGTTCGGCTCGTGATGACCGTCATCTCGACGTGCTTCGCACCGTGCTCGGCGGCGAGCTCCTCGGCGCGTGCCAGCAGCTGCGACCCGACACCGCCCCCCTGGAGCCCGGGGCGCACGGCGAACATCCCGAAGTAGGCGTACCCGTCCTTCGGGACCAGGGTGCAGCACCCGACCACCTGCCCGTCCTCGTCCTCCGCCACGACGAGGTGGTCGACCACCGACGCGACCTCGGCAGGGTCGGTGCGCTGGCCGTCGAGAAGGTCGGCCTCGGTGGTCCAGCCGGCGCGGCTGGACTCGCCCCGGTAGGCGGACTCGACGAGGGCGACGACGGCGTCGACGTCGGCGGGGGTTGCGTTGCGGATCCTCACCCCGGCAGTCTCCCTCAGCACGCCGCGCAGACGCCCGCGGAGGTCACCTGAACCGGATCCGGCACCTCTGCGAACCTTGTCCTGACACCCGGCACCGGAGGAGCTCCCGCATGACCCTGTACGACATCCCGCTGACCACGCTCGACGGCAAGCCGGCCAGCCTTGCCGACTACGCCGGGCGGGCCGTGATGGTCGTGAACGTCGCCAGCAAGTGCGGCTACACGCCGCAGTACGCCGGCCTCGAGAGCCTCTACCAGCGCTACAAGGACCAGGGCTTCGTCGTGCTGGGCTTCCCGTGCAACCAGTTCCTGTTCCAGGAGCCGGGCGACGCCGAGTCGATCACCGCCTGCGGCACGTCGTACGGCGTGAGCTTCCCGATCTTTGAGAAGGTCGCCGTCCGAGGCCGCAAGCAGCACCCGCTCTACAAGGAGCTCGTGAAGGCCAAGACCGCCGCGGGCACGGGCGGCGGGAGCAAGTGGAACTTCGAGAAGTTCCTTCTCGGCCGTGACGGCCAGGTCGTCGCGCGCTTCCGCACCAAGGTCGAGCCGTTGGCGCCCGAGGTCACCGAGGCCGTCGAGAAGGCCCTGGCCGCGTAGCTACGCCGCGCGGACGCGGCGCTTGGCCACGGAGGCCAGCGCCGCGACGAGGGCCTCGCGCCACTCGTTCGTGTGCAGCACGAGCGACATGTGGCCGCCGTGGACCTCGAACACCTCGGCACCGGGGATGGCCGCGGCCATCTTGCGCTGCCGGCTGGCCGGGATGGCGTGGTCGTTGTCGGTCACGACGACCGCCGTGGGGCAGCTGATCTCACCGACCCACGGGGCGGAGTTGAAGCGGCCGAGCTCACCGAGGACCTCGGGCATCGACCAGGCGCTGGTGCTGCGGAACTCCGCGCGGCCGAAGGCGTGCGTCGACGCGTCGAGGTTCGGCGCAGCGGGCAGGTGCTGGGCGACCTTCTCGACGCGCGACAGGGCGTAGCCCGACAGCGGGTGCATCGCGAGCGTCATGATCGGGAAGAAGAACTTCTCCCGGCGCTTGCCGCGGAAGTTGCGGGCCGTCGCGCAGAGCGCGAGACCGGTCACCCGGGTCGGGTGGCGGTGCGCCACGAGCTGCGCCACCAGACCGCCCATGGAGTAGCCGGCGACGACGGCCTTGCTGATGCCGAGCTCGTCGAGCACGGCGATCGCGTCGTCGGCGCAGTCGTCCAGGCGGAAGCGGCGCGAGCGGATGCCGCGGCCGTGCCAGCGCTGGTCGAAGGCGACCACGCGGTAGGTCTTCGAGAGCTCCTCGAGGACCGGGTACCAGGTCAGGTAGGCGGTGCAACCGAGCGCGTGCAGCAGCAGCACCGTCGGGGCGTCCTCGCGGGGGCCAGGGACGTCCACCACGTAGGTCGTGCCGCGGCCGGGCAGCTCGAGCAGCCGGCCCTCGGGGACGGCCGGAACGCTCGGCATCCTGACGACCTTGCGCATCCCGGCGCGCGCGACGCCCCCTGCCAGATCCGTGACCACCATGCTGGACGTGCCTCCTCGAGCGCGACTCTGCGCCTTCTTGGACTGCCCTACCTGGCGCGACGTTACCCAGATGTGTCGAGAAGATCTTGCAAACTGCCCGAAAGGTGACCGGCGAGTCCCCGCAGGTCCGCGAGCACGTCGGGGCAGCTCAGCAGCGAGAAGTTCATGCGGTCGATGTAGGACCACACGGTGACGTTGAGGCCCATGCCCTCGAGGATCGGGCCCACGCTGAACAGGTCCGTCAGCTGCGCGCCCGCGATCCACACCGGCGCGGTGGGGCCCGGGACGTTCGAGACCACCACGTTGAACGGGGACGGGTGGTAGTCCGCGCCCTTGAAGCGGCTGTAGGCGCGGTTGACGAGGCTCATCGGCGCCGGCGGGACGAACTGGAACCAGTCCTCCATCATCTTCAGGCCGAGGGTCTTCTGCACCAGCTTGACCTCGTTCGTCGTCCTCGAGATCTGGAGCAGGCGCTCGACCGGGTCGTCGATGTCGGTGGCCAGAGTCGTGAACATGTTGGAGACGGCGTTGCCGCCGAGGCGCGGCGGCGAGCCGGGGCTGTCGGTCGAGACCGGGACCCCGGCGAGCAGCGGCCCGTCCGGGTGCTCGCCGTGGGAGTCCATCCAGCTGCGCAGGGCTCCGGCCACCACAGCGAGCACGACGTCGTTGAGCGTGACGCCGTGAGCCTTCTTCACCCGCTTGAAGTCCTCGATGGGGAGCGACACGGTGGTGAACGAGCGCTGGGCGGTGATGGCACCGTCGAACGACGTCCTCGGAGTGTCGAGGATCGGCCGCGGCGTGGCGATGTCGCTGCCCTTCTTGTGGCGCACCACAGCGAGGATCGCCCGGATCGTACGCAGCAGCAGCGCCGGAAGCAGCGCCATCTGCTTGACGGCGTCGACGATCGCGACCTTCGCGACGTCGCTGCCGTGCGGCGTCGGCTCCGGGTGCCAGTCCGGAGGCACCGGCGCCTCCGCGCTCGGTGTGAGGTCCATGATGTTGGCGAGCAGCGCGTTGGCGGCCACGCCGTCCGCGAGAGCGTGGTGCATCTTGGCGACGATGCCGACCCGGCCGTCCGCGAAGCCCTCGCAGACGTGCAGCTCCCAGAGCGGCAACGACCGCTTCAGCGGCGTGCTGGCGATGCGGCCGATGACCTCCTCGAACTGCTCCATGCCGCCTGGCTCCGGGATCCGGTCGAGGAAGATGTGCTGGTCCGGGTCGAAGTCACGGTCCTCCACCCACAGCGGGTGGTGCAGCTGGAACGGCACCTGCAGCACGCGCCGCTGGAAGGGGGGCACCAGGTGCAGCCGGCGGACCATCTCCTCCTTGATCTGCGGGAACGCGTAGCCACCCGGGACCTGGCTGACGTCGACGATCGAGACCTTCAGCGTGTGCATGTGGAGCGTCGGGGTCTCCATGTACAGGAACCCGGCATCGGCTCCCGTCATGCGCTCCACGTCGGGGAGTCTCCCCCACGCGGTCGGCGGATGCACGAGCCGTCCGCCGGACGGCGCGAGCGCTCTGGTCCCTGACGTGTTCCTTGTGCCTGTCGGACAGGGCAAGATGCGGGAGTGACTCTGTTGCCTGAGCGTGTCGCCCGTCTTGTCGAGATGGCCGACGCCGAGGTGGGCTCGGGCAGGCTCCCTGCGTGCCAGCTCGCGCTCGCCCGAGACGGCGAGATCGTCGCCCGGCACACCGCGGGAGCGCCCGAGGACAGCCGCTTCACGACCTTCTCCGTCACCAAGGCGGTCACCGCCGCCGTGGCCTGGATGCACCTGTCGCCGGGTCAGCTCGCCGTCGACCTGATCCCGGAGTTCACGGGCGGGGGAAAGCAGGACGTCACCCTCGAGCACCTGCTCACGCACACGGCCGGGTTCCCTCGGGCGCCGATGCGGACGGAGGAGGCAGCGGACCCGGCGGCCCGGCGTGCCCGGTTCGCGAGCTGGCGGCTCGACACCCCGGCCGGAGAGCGGATGGAGTACCACGCCACGTCGGCGCACTGGGTGGTCGCGACGATGGTCGAGGTCGTCGCCGGCAAGCCGTTCGGGGAGGTGGTGCGCGAGCGCCTGGTCGACCCGCTTGGGCTGCCGTCTCTGCGGCTCGGCGAGGACGTCCCCGCCCTGGACGTGGTCCACCTCGGCATCCCGTCCGAGACCCCGGACCCGCTGTCGGCGGACCCGGCCTGGTTGCTGCGCTTCAACGACCCGGCGACCCGCAAGGTCGGGATCCCCGGCGCCGGGGCCGTGTCGACGGCCGACGACGTCGCCCTGCTCTACCAGCACCTGCTCCACGACCCGAAGGGGTTGTGGGACCCCGACGTGCTCGCCGACGGCACCGGGCACGTCCGCTGCTCGCTGCCCGACCCGTGGACCGGCGTGCCGGCCAACAGGACGCTCGGCCTGACCGTCGCCGGCGACGACGGGAAGGCCCCGGTGCGCCAGTTCGGCCGGGCCACCGGGCCGCGCGCGTTCGGGGCCAGCGGGCTCGGCGGGCAGATCGCCTGGGCCGACCCGGACTCGGGCCTCTCGTTCTGCTTTCTCACAAACGGCCTCGACAGGGACCAGGTCGCTGCTTTCATCCGTGCCAACAAGCTGTCCACCTATGCCGCGAGGTGCGTGTGAGCTACAACCTGTCCCAGCTCTTCGAGGCGGTCGCTGCGGCGGACCCCGGCCGTGAGGTCCTCGTCGTCGGCGAGCGGCGGCTGACCTACCGCGACCTCGACGAGCGGGCCAACCGGCTCGCCCACGTGCTGCGCGAGGCCGGCATCGGCGAGGGGGACACCGTCGGGCTGCAGCTCGCCAACGGCAGTGAGTACGTCGAGGGCATGCTGGCGGCGTTCAAGCTGCGGGCGATCCCGGTGAACATCAACTACCGCTACGTCGAGCGCGAGCTGCGCTACCTGTACGACGACGCGGGGCTGTCCGCGCTGCTGCTGCACCGGTCCTTCGCGCCTCGCTCGACGCCGGTCCTCGCGGAGCACCCGATGAAGCTGGTGCTCGACGTCGACGACGGCAGCGGGGAGCAGGCCGCCCCGGACTCCGTCGCCTACGAGGCAGCGCTCTCCGGTGCCTCGGACGCTCAGCCGGAGACCGCGGGCCGCTCGTCCGACGACCTCTACCTGATCTACACCGGCGGCACGACCGGCATGCCGAAGGGCGTCGTCTGGCGGCACGAGGACATCTTCAAGTCGGCCATGGGCGGCGGGGACGTCGTGCAGGGCGGTGACTTCGTCAGCGGTCCCGAGGAGCTGGCGCAGCGGCTGCCGGAGAACGGCATCGTCGCGATGGCCACGCCGCCGCTGATGCACGCGGCGGCGCACTGGCTGACGTTCCACCAGCTGTTCACCGGCGGCAAGGTCGTCATGAACCCGCTCGGCCGCTTCGAGCCGAAGGAGGTCTGGGACACCATCGCCCGGGAGGGCGTGTTCAACATCGTGCTCGTCGGCGACGCGATGGTGAAGCCGCTGATGGACGCGCTCGACTCCGACAGCGACATCAAGAGCGACAGCCTGTGGGTCCTCGCGTCCAGCGGCGCTCCGCTGTCGCAGCACAACAAGGACCGGGTCGCAGCACTGCTCCCCGGCCGGATGCTCATCGACTCCCTCGGGTCCTCGGAGACCGGCGTCCTCGGTGCCAAGAGCGAGGCGACCTTCAAGCTGAGCGACCAGACGGCCGTGCTCAAGGCCGACGGCACGCCGGTCGCGCCGGGCTCCGACGAGACCGGCAAGGTCGCGCGCCGGGGACACGTTCCGCTGAGGTACCACAACGACGAGGCCAAGTCGGCGGCCACGTTCATCACCGTCGACGGCGTCCGCTGGGCACTGACGGGAGACGAGGCGATGGTCGAGACCGACGGCAGCGTGAAGATGCTGGGGCGCGGGTCGCAGTGCATCAACACCGGCGGCGAGAAGGTCTACCCGGAAGAGGTGGAGGAGCCGCTCAAGGCGCACCCCGGCGTGGAGGACGCCCTGGTCGTCGGCATCCCGGACGAGCGGTGGGGCGAGCGGGTCGCGGCCGTCGTGCAGCTCGAGCCAGGTGCCGCCCTTGAGCTCGCCGCCCTGCAGGTCTACCTGCGCGAGCACGTCGCCGGCTACAAGGTCCCGCGTGACCTGGTCATCGTCGACAAGGTCGTGAGATCGCCTGCGGGCAAGGCGGACTACCGCTGGGCCAAGGACACAGCGACCCAGGCGGCCGGCTGATGGACCAGCTCACGGCGATGGACGCGAGCTTCCTCTACATGGAGAGCCCGTCCACCCTGCAGCACGTGCTCGGTGTCATGCTCTTCGACGCCGCAGGGTCCGACGGCCGCTTCACCACCGACCGGTTCCGGGCCGGCCTGCTGTCCCGGCTGCACCTGCTGCCGGCGTTCACCCGCAAGCTGGTCGAGGTCCCGCTTCACCTGGACCACCCCTACTGGCTGCGCGACGCCGACATCGACATCGACCAGCACCTGCACGTCGTGACCTGCCCTGCGCCGGGTGACCTCGAGGCGCTCGGGAAGCTCGTCGGCGACATCGGCTCGACCATGCTCCCGCGCGACCGGCCGATGTGGGAGATCCACCTGGTCGAGGGTCTCGCGTCCGGCCAGGTCGCGCTGGTGTCGAAGATGCACCACTCGACGATCTACGGCTCCGCCGGCGCCGACATGATGGCTCACCTGCTCGACCTCACGCCCGAAGGCCGTGAGCCCGAGGACCCCGTCGCGATCGAGCCGGAGGACAAGCCGTCGACCATCGGGCTCGTCGCCCGGGCCGGCGCGCACGCGGTCCGCCGCCCGGGGCTCGCGGTGCAGACCGTCGCGAACGGGGTCCGGCAGGCCGGCCAGCTGGGCGGCCTGGTCGCTCGCTCCGTCACCAGCAGGGCGCCGATGACGCTGCCGTTCTCGGCGCCCAGGACGCTCATCAACGGCGCCCTGACGCCGGCTCGTCAGGCGGCCTTCACGACGGTCGACTTCGCCGACATCAAGAAGGTCAAAGAGGCCTACGGCACCAAGGTCAACGACGTCGTGCTCGCGGCCGTGACCGACGCGCTCCGCGCGTACTTCCTCCATCACGACGCGATGCCGAGCCGTGCGCTCATCGCGAGCTGCCCGATGAACCTCGGCGCCGGTGCCGTCGACGGCACCAACAAGATGTCCGCGATGATGGTGCCGCTGCCGGTCGGGACCCAGGACCCCGTCGACCGGCTGCGCGAGATCGCCCAGTCCACCAAGGACGCCAAGGGCTTCACCGACGCTCTGGGACCCGAGGTGGTCGGGGAGATCGCCGAGCTCGTACCCGCCCTCATCATCAAGACCGGCTCGAAGCTCTACGACGGGCTCGGCCTCTCGCGGCTGCACCCGCCGCTGCAGTCGCTCGTCGTGAGCAACATGCCGGGGCCGCCGATCCCGCTCTACAGCGCGGGTGCGCGGGTGGACGCGGTGTTCCCTCTCGGCCCGCTGCTGCCGGGTGCCGGTCTCAACATCACCGTGCTGTCGAACATGGGCAACCTCGACGTCGGCATGCTCTGCTGCCCCGACCTGGTGCCCGACATCTGGGAGATCGCGAACGGCTTTCCGGCCGCGATCGCGACCCTGCTGGAGCGGGCTCCGGGCTGAGTCCTTGCGGGAGGCAACCTCTGAACGAAGCCTGTACGCGAACTTTGCGGTCCGGATCCGTTGAGCAATCGGGGAAACACCCTGTCAACTTTTCTCGGAGGACCTCTTGCGTCGCACTTCTCGGTTGGCCGTCCTGGGCGTCACCACGCTCACCGCGGCAGGCCTCTCCCTCAGCGTCACGGCCCCTGCTCACGCCACGGGCACCCTGGGCCCGGTCAAGAAGCTCATGGCCACGGCGGACCAGCTCAAGGACCGCGTCCTCCCCACGGAGAACCGTCTCCCGCTCGTCGGCGGGGCTCCCGCTGGCGTCCCGCTGTCCTACGGCGGCGGCCCGGTCCAGATCACCAGCAAGACCTACGCCATCTTCTGGGACCCGGCCGGCTTCTCCTACAACCCGACCTACCCCACGCTCGTGAAGCAGTTCCTCGGGGAGGTCGGCGGCAGCTCGATCTACAACACGCTGACGGAGTACTACGGCACGGTCAACGGCGTGAAGACGCCCATCAAGAACCAGTCGACGTTCACCGGGTCGATCGTCGACACCAGCCCGTTCCCCGCGGGTGGTGTCACTGACGCGGCGCTGCAGGCCGAGGTCACGAAGGTCGTCACGCAGAACAACCTGCCGACCGGCTTCGGGAACCTGTACCTGGTCTACACCGGGCAGGGCGGCGAGTCTGCTGCGAGCTACTGCGCCTTCCACTCGACGGTGACGATCGGCGGGGCGGCGACGCCTTATGCCGACGAGCTCTACGGCGGCCAGTCCGGCTGCACCGTGCCGAGCAGCCCCAACGGCAACCCGGCAGCCGACTCCATCATCAACACCACGTCGCACGAGCTCTGGGAGACCATCACCGACCAGAACCTCGGCGACGGCTGGGTCGCCGCCACGGGTGACGAGGGCTCGGACGAGTGCAACTTCCTGTTCGGCACCACGGACGCCTCAGGCGCGGACATCCACATCAACGGTCATGGCTACATCGTGC
>JAODNF010000105.1 GCA_025464915.1 Frankiales bacterium
CGTCGCCCGCTGCCACGCCAAGGGCCTCTGGGCCACGCTGACGCAGGACTGATGAGGTTCACCCGCCACAGGGGCTCGGTCCGGGCCGACGTGGATGCCGTCGAGGCCCAGGTGCTCGGCCAGCTGGCCCAGGAGATCCTGGGCCTGGTCGCACCGGCGGAGGCGTCCGAGGACCCGCTCGCCGCCCTCGTCGGGCTGCCGGCCGGCGACGTCGACCAACCGGAGGACCCGGTGCTGCTGCGGCTGCTGCCCGATGCCTACCGCGGCGACGACGACGCTGCCTCGGACTTCCGGCGCTACACCGACTCCGACCTGCGGGCGAGCAAGCGCGCCAACGCGACCGTCGTACTCGAGTCGCTTCCCGACGGCGGCGGGCGGGTGCAGCTCGACCGCGACCAGGCCGACGCCTGGCTCGGTGCTCTGAACGACATGCGGCTCGCGCTCGGGACCTCGCTAGGGGTGACGGAGGAGACCGACCCCGACGACCTCGAGGAGGAGCATCCCGCCCGGCAGGCTCTCGAGGTCTACGGGTGGCTCGGCTGGTTGCAAGAGTCCCTGTTGTCCTGCTTGGACCCGCGCGTCTCCGGCTGACCTGCTTGCCTCGGCCGGACGGGGCGAGGAAGGTCCGGCCCATGGACGGGTTCGTTCGACGGTTCACGCCTCTCACGCGCACCGCTCTCGCGACGTCGGCCGCGCTCGCCGTGATGACGCTGGTGATGATGGGCGAGCTCGCGCGGCTGGTCGGTGACAGCCTGACCCCGACGGGCGAGGTCGCCTCGCTGGGTGCTGTCGTGAGCCTCAAGGCGCTCGGGAGCAGGCACGCCTGGGACGTCTGGCAGCACGTCCTCCTGCGCGACCGGACGGCGTTCTGGATCGGCTCGCACGCACTGGTCGACCTGGCGTTCGTCGCCGGGTACGCACGGGTGCTGCTGTGGCTCGTCAGGGCAAGCGCGGTCGGGCAGCGGCTGGTCGCGCTGCTCGTCCTTCTCCAGGTCCTCGAGTCGGCGCTGCTGCTCTCCTCCGCTGCGGTGCTCGCCTCCGGCTCGGTGTGGTCGTGGCTGACCCTCGTGCTCGCCATCGTCTCGACCGTGAAGTGGCTCGCGCTGATCAGCGTCCTCGTCACGGTGGTGCGCGAGGACGGGACGCGCGAGGCGCTGCTCGCCTCGTCGCGCCGGACACTGCTGGCGCTGAAGTACCAGCGGCTGTCGGTCCTGCCGGCCCTCCTGCTGGGGCTGCTGTCCACGATCCCTGGCGCCAACATCTTCGACCAGCTCCCCGACGTCGAGCGCGGCTGGGTCGACGACGCAGGCGGTGCGTTGCACCTGCTCGTCGCGCTGCTCTCACTGCTCGTCGTCGCGCTGCTGCTGCACCACCTCGGCAGGCGGCGGTACGCCCGCGCCGTCGTCACGCAGACCTACGGCACGCCGCCTGCCGACAGCGCGGGTCGGGGCATCTGGCTGATCGGTCCTTCCGCGGTCCTGGCCCTGGCGGTCCTCCTGGCGGTGCTCGACATTCCCGACTCACCCGAGTGGAAGCTCGTCCTGATCTTCGTGCTGGCACCGGTCGTCCTGGTGGCGGGATCCCTTGCTGTGGTGAGGTTCTGGCCCTCGCAGCTGTGGTCGGAGCAGCCCTCGATCCCGGACGACCTGTTCCCGCGGGCGGTCGCTCGGGTGGGCGACGGCTTGGCCATGAGCCTCGTGTGGGTGCTCGGGGTGGGCATGGTGCGGTCGTTCACCGCGCCCGTGTTCTCCGGGAGCGACGCCCCGCGGGCCGGCTGGGAGCTCGTGCTGCTCTGCGTCGGCGTCCTGGTGTCGGTGCTCGCCTTCCCGATCGGCGTGCGGGTACTCCGCCGCGTGCACCCCGTCGTCGCGCCCACCACGAGCGGCAACCGCACGCGGGGGAGCGGCCGCCTGCTGGTCGCCATCGGGTCGACAGGCCTCCTCGTCAACCTGCTGCTGGTGCTGTTCCCTTTCGACCTCGCCGAGGCCGCGGGTGTCGTCGCCACCGTGACCCTCGGCGTCGGAGGCTGGGTCGCGCTGCTCGGGTCGCTCATCGTCTACCTGCAGGACCGGCAGCCGCTGGAGGTGTTCCGTGCGCTGCACCTGAAGGCCAACCCGCTCCTGTCGATGTTCTTCGTCGTACCCCTCGTCCTGACCGTGACCCCGGGGAGCCCGTCGCTGCACTCCGTGCGGACCCTGCCGGGCACCGACTCCTCAGCCCGCCTGCACCTGCGGAGCGCCTTCGAGGACTGGCTGCAGAAGACGCCGTGCACGGTCCGGGCGGGCGACGTGAACGTCCGTCCGATGCTGCTCGTCGCCGCGAGCGGCGGCGGGATCCGCGCGTCGTACTGGACGGCGTCCTTCGAGCAGCGCCTCGCTGACGCCGGTGGCTGCGCGCCGTCGGTCACGCTGCTCTCGAGCGGCGTCAGCGGCGGCTCGGTCGGGCTCGCCGTCTCGCGCCTGCGCCCGCAGGACCCCCTCGCCGCGGTGCGGGCCATGGCGGCGCCGGACGCCCTGTCCGTCGGGCTCGAGGGGACGCTCGTCGGCGACCTCGTCGGCGGCTCCTCGGGGCTGCGGCTCCCGCCGTCGCTGCACGGTCCGTGGACCGATCGTGCCGGGCTGATGGAGCGGGCCTGGGAGCACGCGGTGCCGCAGCTCCGGCAGGAGTGGGACGCTGCCATCAGCGGCCCGGCCGGGGCACTCGTCCTGAACTCCACCTCCGTCGGGTACGGCTGCCGGGTGCTGGTCAGCCAGGTCGACCTGTCGCTCGGGACGCCGGACACGGGCGAGCCGAACTGCCGCGTCCTCAGCGGCGAGCCGGCGGCGGCACTGGACCTCCGGACGGTCTACGGCGACTGCATGCCGAGCATCCGCTGGACGACCGCGGCGATGCTGTCCGCGCGCTTCCCGACGGTGACCCCCGCCGGGCGCATCCCGCTGGACGGCACCTGCGCCGCCACCAGGCCCGACCTGCTGCTCGTCGACGGTGGCTATGCCGAGGCCAGCGGCGTCGGCACGCTGTCGGACATCGCCGGCCAGGTGGTGTCGCTCGTGCGGGACCACAACGCGCGGTCCGACGGGTCCGCCGCCAGGCCGTACGTGCTCCCGTTCGTCGCGTACCTCGAGGACGAGGTGCGCTCCGACGTGCTCCTGGCCGCGCCTGCGAAGCCCGCGGAGGCCTTCGTCCCGCTCGTCGGGTCGAAGGCGAAGAAGACCCAGGTGACGACCAACGCCTACCTGCAGCGGGTGTCGCAGACCTTCGCCGACCCGTGCCCGGGTGCCTCGCAGTGCGACGCGGCGAACGCGCAGTTCCGGACGGCGATTCCGGACGGCGTGCTGTTCGTGGGGCCCTCGACGCTGCCCGGCGTCAACGCGCCGCTGGGCTGGACGCTCTCGGGAGACAGCCAGGCGAGGCTGGACGGGGCGATGCAGGAGCAGGCGACGCGATGCGCCCCCGAGACGACCGGCTACGTGGGTCTGGCGGCCCTGCTGGCGCTGACGAGCGGCCACCTAGGCTGCTCGTCGTGACGCTGAGCCTGCCCCGCACCATGGTCGACCAGGTCGTCGCCCACGCTCGGCGCGACGCCCCGGACGAGTGCTGCGGCGTCATCAGTGCCTCCGGCGACGCGGCCGCCCGGCTCTTCGAGATGGAGAACGCCGAGCGCTCCCCGACCGGGTTCACGTTCGACAGCGCCGAGTGGCTGCGGGTCTACCGAGACATCGACGACGCCGACGAGGTGCCGTGGGTCGTCTACCACTCGCACACCATGACCGAGGCCTACCCGTCGCGCACGGACATCCGGTGGTCGGAGACCGCCGGCTTCCCCTACTGGCTGCTCGTCAGCACCCGCTCCGACGAGGACGAGGTGCACGCCTACACGATCACCGACGGCACGGTGACCGAGGTGCCGCTCCAGATCAGCTGACGCGGCAGAGGGTGAAGCCGTCGTGGCCCTTCAGTCCGACGGTCTGGATCGTCGTCGCGTCGACGCGCGGGTCGGAGCGCAGCAGCTCGAACAGCTCGCGGGTCCCGACCACGTCGGCGTCCGTGAGGGTGGCGTCCGCGACCCGGCCCTGACGCACGGTGTTGTCGACGACGATCACGGTGCCCGGCCGCGACAGCCTCAGCACCTGCTCGACGTACCGGGGGTTGTTGGCCTTGTCGGCGTCGATGAAGGCGAAGTCGACCGTCTCGGTGAGGGTCGCGAGGGTCTCGAGCGCCGGGCCCTCCACCACGGTGACGTTCGACAGCCCCGCCGCCGCGAGGTTCTCCCGGGCGACGTCCGCGTGGTGCGGGTCCAGCTCGAGGGTGGTGACCGTCGAGGCGGCGCGGGCCAGCCAGATGGTGCTGTAGCCGCCGAGCGTGCCGACCTCGAGGACGTGATGTGCGCCACTGATCCGGACCAGGAGGTGGAGCAGCTTGCCCTGCAGCGCAGACACGGCGATGGGCGGCAGCCCCGCGGCCGCGCTGCGCTCCAGCGCGCCCTCGAGCGCGGCGTCCGGCTCGAGGAGCGCGTCACCGAGGTACTCGTCCACCTGCACGAAGAGGTCCATGCGTCCTGTCTAGCCCACCCGACGGAACAAGCCGGGAGCGCGGTCGTGTTCACTTGTGGAGACACATTGAGGCAAACGCAGCACGAGCACAGGAGTCCTTCAGTGGCCATCGAGGTCCGCATCCCGACCATCCTCCGCACCTACACGGGCGGGGAGAAGGCCGTCGAGGCCAAGGGCGACACGCTCGAGGGGCTCATCGACGACCTCGACAGCCGGCACGCGGGCATCAAGGGCCGCCTCATCACCGAGGAGGGCAAGCTCCACCGGTTCGTCAACGTCTACGTGAACGACGAGGACGTCCGCTTCCTCGGCTCGCTCGAGACGCCCCTCAAGGACGGCGACAGCGTCACCGTGCTCCCGGCTGTCGCCGGCGGCTGAGCTCTTGCGGTACGACAGCCTGATCGAGTCGCTCGGGCGCACGCCGCTCGTCGGGCTCCCTCGGCTGTCGCCCTCGCCGGACGTCCGGCTCTGGGCGAAGATCGAGAGCAACAACCCCACCGGCTCGGTGAAGGACCGCGCGGCGCTCTACATGATCACCGCGGCCGAGAAGGAGGGCCTGCTCCGGCCCGGGGTCACGATCCTCGAGCCGACGAGCGGCAACACCGGCATCAGCCTGGCCATGGTCTGCCGGCAGCGCGGCTACCGGCTGATCTGCGTGATGCCCGAGAACACCTCGGTCGAGCGCCGTCAGCTCCTCACGATGTACGGCGCCGAGATCGTCACCAGCCCCGCCGCGGGTGGCTCGAACCAAGCCGTCGCGGTGGCGAAGCAGCTCGCGTCGGAGAACCCCGACTGGGTCATGCTCTACCAGTACGGCAACCCGGCGAACGCGCAGGCGCACTACGAGACCACCGGCCCCGAGATCATCGAGGACCTCCCCGAGATCACGCACTTCGTCGCCGGCCTCGGCACGACCGGCACGCTCATGGGCACCGGCCGCTACCTCCGCGAGCACCGGCCCGGGGTGCGGATCATCGCTGCCGAGCCGCGCTACGGCGAGCTCGTCTACGGCCTGCGCAACATCGATGAGGGCTTCGTCCCCGAGCTCTACGACGCCAGCGTTCTCACCAGCAGGTTCTCCGTGGGGCCGCGGGAGGCGCTGCGGCGCACCCGCCAGCTGGTCGAGGAGGAGGGCATCTTCGCCGGCATCTCGACCGGCGCCATCCTGCACGCGGCGCTGGGCGAGGCGATGAAGTGCGTGCAGGCGGGGCAGACCGCCGACATCGCCTTCGTCGTGTGCGACGGCGGCTGGAAGTACCTCTCCACCGGGGCCTACGCCGGCACGCTCGAAGAGGCCGAGGCCGCCCTCGAGGGCCAGCTCTGGGCGTAGAAGTGTCGGCTATCGGACGCCTGCGTGATCACGTCGGCTGCGTTTCAGTCGTAGTGTCGGCACCGTGAGTGACGCGCCCATCGGAGTCTTCGACTCCGGCGTGGGCGGCCTCACCGTCGCGAGGGCCCTGCTCGACCAGCTCCCGCACGAGGAGCTGCTGTACGTCGGGGACACCGCGCACGGGCCCTACGGCCCGCTGCCGATCGCGGACGTGCGCCGGCACGCCCTCGCCTGCCTCGACGACCTGGTCGCGCGCGGCGTGAAGATGCTCGTCATCGCCTGCAACTCGGCCTCCAGTGCCTGCCTGCGGGACGCACGGGTGCGGTACGACGTGCGGGTCGTGGAGTTAATGGCGCCGGCCGTGGGGGGTGCCGTCTGGGCGACCCGCAACGACCGGGTGG
>JAODNF010000500.1 GCA_025464915.1 Frankiales bacterium
CGCTGATCACCGCACTGCTCGCGGGGGATCCCGACCGCAGCCTGGAGGCCACCGCGCTCGACGTTCTGCCCGAGCTGCGCGGGGCGTTCTCCCTCGTCTTCATGGACGAGCACACGCTGTACGCCGCGCGCGACGCCCACGGCGTTCGCCCGCTCGTGATCGGTCGCCTCGAGAACGGCTGGGTGGTCGCGAGCGAGACCGCGGCTCTCGACATCGTCGGCGCGACGTTCGTCCGCGAGGTCGAGCCGGGCGAGATGGTGATCGTCGACGAGCACGGGTTCCGCACCAGCCGCTGGGCCGAAGCCACCCCCAAGGGCTGCCTGTTCGAGTACGTCTACCTGGCCCGCCCCGACACCACGATCGCCGGCCGTTCGGTCTACACGACCCGTGTGGAGATCGGCCGCCAGCTGGCCTTCGAGGCCTACGTCGACGCCGACCTGGTCATCCCGGTCCCGGAGTCCGGCACCCCGGCCGCGATCGGCTACGCCGAGCAGTCGGGCATCCCCTACGGCATGGGCCTGGTGAAGAACGCCTACGTCGGCCGCACGTTCATCCAGCCCTCGCAGACCATCCGCCAGCTCGGCATCCGGCTGAAGCTCAACCCGCTGCGCGAGGTCATCAAGGGCAAGCGCCTGGTCGTCGTCGACGACTCGATCGTGCGGGGCAACACCCAGCGCGCCCTGATCCGGATGCTGCGCGAGGCCGGCGCAGCCGAGGTGCACGTCCGCATCTCGAGCCCGCCCGTCACCGACCCGTGCTTCTACGGCATCGACTTCGCCAGCAAGGCCGAGCTGATCGCGAGCGGCCTGACGGTCGACGAGATCTGCAGCCACATCGGTGCCGACTCGCTGGCTTTCGTGAGCCTCGACGGCCTCACCAACGCCAGTGCGCAACCGGCCGACAACCTCTGCCGCGCGTGCTTCACCGGCGACTACCCGATCGCGCTGCCGGAGCAGGATCTCATCGGCAAGCACGTGCTCGAGGGCATCACGGCGACCGTCAACGGCGAGGCCCTGGCGCACCAGCCGGTGCACAACGGCACCGACCCCGGTCCCGACGCGCTGCTCGGCGGTCAGGGCGCGGCCGACGCGCTCGCCCGCCCGTGACCAGCTACGCGGCAGCCGGCGTCGACATCGAGGCCGGCGACCGCGCCGTCGAGCTCATGAAGGACAAGCTCAAGCGCGCCACCCGTCCTGAGGTCGTGGGCGGCCTCGGCGGGTTCGCCGGCCTGTTCCGGATGGACCTGAAGAAGTACCGCGAGCCGCTGCTCGCCAGCTCGACCGACGGCGTCGGGACCAAGCTCGCGATCGCGCAGGCCATGGACAAGCACGACACCGTGGGCGAGGACCTGGTCGGCATGGTCGTCGACGACCTGGTCGTCTGCGGCGCCGAGCCGCTGTTCATGCAGGACTACATCGCCGTCGGCCGGGTCGTCCCGGAGCGGGTCGCCGAGATCGTCGGGGGCATCGCGGTCGGCTGCGAGAAGGCCGGCTGCGCCCTCGTCGGCGGCGAGACCGCGGAGCACCCCGGCATGATGGCCGACGACCACTACGACATCGCCGGCACCGGCGTCGGCATCGTCGAGGCCGATGCGGTGCTCGGGGCCGACCGGGTCCAGGAGGGCGACGTGGTCATCGCGATGGAGTCCAGCGGCGTCCACTCGAACGGGTTCAGCCTGGTCCGGCACGTGCTGCTGAACGGCGCCCGGATGCGCCTCGACGCCCATGTCGACGAGCTCGGCACCTCGCTGGGGGAGGCCCTGCTCACCCCCACCAAGATCTATGCCAAGGACTGCCTCGCGATCATCGCGGAGACCGACGTCCACGCGTTCAGCCACGTGACCGGCGGCGGGCTCGCGGCGAACCTGGCCCGAGTGCTCCCGGAGCACCTGTCGGCGCGGCTGCAGCGAGGCTCGTGGACCCCGCCGCCGATCTTCGACCTCGTGCGGGCCAAGGGCCGGGTCGAGCAGGCCGAGATGGAGCGGACGTTCAACATGGGCGTCGGCATGGTGGCGATCGTGCCGCCGGCCGACGTCGACCGCACGATGGCGCTGCTCAAGGCGCGGCACGTCGAGAGCTGGGTGCTGGGCGAGCTGGTCGCGGGCGACGGCTCAGCGGTCCTGGACGGCTCGCACAGCTAGCGGGCACGCGAGAGGACGGCCCCTCGGGGCCGCCCTCTGGTGACGATCGGCGAAGGACGTCAGTCCTCGTCGTCGTCCTCGTCCTCGTCGTCGGACTCGTCGTCCGTCGCACGTGTCGACAGGCCGCCTCCGGTGTCCGCGGCGAGCTCACGCCGAAGTGCATCCGGGTCCAGCGACCCGGTGCTGTACTTCAGCTCGCGCGCGACCTTCGTCTGCTTGGCCTTGGCACGGCCGCGCCCCATGGCTCGACCCCCTCGATGAGTACCGGTTCGTGAGAACCCACTATATGCGGTGCGCAGGCTGTTCACACGGGGGTCCCGGCAGGAGAGCGCCAAGTCTTGTCGAACTGACCTGTATCCAGCCTGTCAGGAGCCTTCTCGTGAACCCTCGCCTGCTCGCCGTCGCCACCCTCGTGGGTCTCGTCGGCGCCCTTCCCGCGATGCCGGCTGACGCCGCCAAGAAGCCGAAGCCGAAACCCATCCACGGCAGCTTCGACGCCACAGCCACCCCGGACCCGACCTCGGACACCCCGGAGGTCGGCAAGGGCAAGTGCGCGCCGACCACCCCCACCGCCCGCGTGACGCACGCGTTCACGGTGCCCGCCGCGGGGACCCTGAGCGTCCAGCTCAACAACAAGCTCGACTGGAGCGGGGACATCCGCGACACGGACGGGACCGTCGAGACCGACACCGATGGCGACCTGCCCACCACGCCCGAGGCGATGGAGATCACCTTCAAGAAGCGGACGCCCGTCGTCATCGGTGCCTGCAGCTTCACGGGCGAGCCGTCGATCACGGTCACCTACACCTTCACCTACAAGTAACCCGCACCCCAGCAGTCCGGCGAGGCGAAGGGCGGGCCCTCGTCAGCGCAGCAGGATGGTCCGGAGCCGGCCCACGTCGGCCATCCGGCGCTCCGCGAGCCGGTCCGCCGCGACGGCCGGCGGCACGCCCTCGGCGTCGGCGAGCCGGAAGACCTCGAGTGTCGTGTCGAAGATCTTGGACGCCTTGGCCTTGGCGCGCTCGAAGCTGAAGCCCTCGATCTCGTCCGCGACCTGGATGAGGCCGCCCGCGTTCGCGACGTAGTCGGGGCTGTAGAGAACGCCGTTGTCGGCCAGCACCTTCTCGATGCCCGGGTGCGCCAGCTGGTTGTTGGCCGCTCCGCAGACGATGCGGGCCGTGAGCGCCGGCATCAGGTCGTCGGTCAGCGAGCCGCCCAGTGCGCAGGGGGCGTAGACGTCCATGTCCATCAACGGCAGCTCGGCGACGCCCACGGCCCGCGCCCCGAGGGCCACCGCCCGCTCGACGGCAGCCGGGTTCACGTCGGCCACGACGACGGTCGCGCCGTCCTCGACGAGGTGCTCGACGAGGTGGAAGCCGACCTTGCCGACGCCCTCGACAGCCACCGTGCGGCCTGCGAGCGAGGCGGCCCCGTAGGCGACCTGCGCAGCGGCGCGCATCGACTGGAAGACGCCGTACGCCGTGAGGACCGCGCTGTCGCCGGCACCGCCGTGCTCGGGGGACCGGCCGGTGACGAAGCGCGACTCCTTGGCGATGACGTCCATGTCCTGCACGAACGTGCCGACGTCGCAGGCCGTGTAGTAGCGGCAGCCGAGCGACTCCACCATCCGGCCGTAGGCGCGCAGCAGCGGCTCGGTCTTCATCGTCGCCGGGTCGCCGAGGATGACGGCCTTGCCACCCCCGAGGTCGACGCCGGAGCACGCCGCCTTGTAGGCCATCGCCTTCGAGAGCTTGAGCACGTCGGTGAGGGCGGCGGCCTCGTCGACGTACGGGTAGAAGCGGGTGCCACCGAGGGCCGGCCCGAGCGCCGTGGAGTAGATCGCGATGATGGCCCGGAGTCCCGACTGCGGGTCCTGGCAGAACACGACCTGCTCGTGCCCTGCGTCGGCCAGGTGGTCGGTGCGGTCGAAGACGCCCACGAGACAGCTCTCCTTGCTCGGTGCCGGCGCTTGTGGCGCGGTGGCGGTTGGTCCGGGGAGGTGTGCCCGGCTGCCTTGCAGGCTATCGGCTCACGTCGTGCCAGGATGAGCGAGTGACCTTCGTGGCCAGCCTCCGGGTGTACGAGCCGCTGGCTGGGTTCGACGGGGCGGAGCGCGAGCACTGGGAGCGGTACGCCGAGGACGGCATGCACTTCGGTACGTCGGCGGGGACCGCTCTCGAGCGGGCCGCGGGTCTCGCGGCCGCGGTCAACCGGAGCCTGCCGCAGACCGGTGAGCACGCCTTCGTCCTCGACGTCGACGGCGTCACCCTGGTCTGCCCGTGGCGGACCGGGATGCGGGCGCAGGAGGCGCTGCTCGACTTCTGCGCGGACCTGCCGGACGTGCTCTCCGACGCCTTCGCCCCGGCCGCTCTGCTGGAGCGGGCCGAGGTCGAGCTCGACCGCTGGCGGGCCGAGTCGGGTGGCACGGTCAGCCACATCCGCACCTGCACCTGGCAGGTGCCGTTGCGCTGGTTCGTCCTCGTCGACCCGGAGGAGCGCGAGGTCTCCCTGGGTGAGGCGGGTACGGGGACGCTGCGCCGCACCGGCCGCCAGCTCGTCTACCGGACGCCGATGAGCCGAGCCCGGCGCCGCGCGGCCCGGGCGCTGGCCGTCGTCCGCAGCGCCGTCGGCGACCCGTCGGTGTCGGAGGGGATCGAGGACCTCGGCCGCTGGCTCGAGGAGTTCCACCCGCGGTCGCTCGTCGAGCTGGACTACGGCGACCTGGTGCACCTGCTCGACGACGCCGAGCTCAGCCAGGACGAGTCGGCTCGCGACATGCAGCACGCCCTGCAGCGACTGGCCGACGGCGAAGGGGACGAGGCCGCGGCAGCGTACGCGCTCATGAGCGCACGGATGAAGGCCCTCCAGTCGGTCGAGAGCGCCAACTAACGCCCGTACCGGGACATCCCACCACCTTCTGTGACTAGTCCCAAGATGGCCCGTTCTCGCCATAGGCGGACAAGGGGGGCATCGGGCACCGTTCTCAGTGGAGCGGCGAGCAAGCCCGCTCGACCAGCGCTCCGCCGAGAGGAACCGAACCGATGAGCACCCGTACCCCTGAGGCCGAGGCCCTTCTCACCCCCGCCGAGGTCGCTTCGATGTTCCGTGTCGACCCGAAGACGGTCACGCGCTGGGCGAAGAGCGGCAAGCTGACATCGATCCGCACCCTCGGTGGCCACCGCCGCTACCGCGAGGCCGAGGTCCGCGCCCTGCTCGCCGGCATCCCGCAGCCCCGCAACAGCTGAGTCCCGCGCGCAGCCACGCGCGCCCAGCCCCCTGATCCGAGCTGGCACCATCCCCTGGCATGCCCAGAGCCCGAGGCAACCCGGGCCAGCGACTTCGGCGCCGCACCCGCACTGCAGGTGCGGCGCCGCTGCTGTGCGGGGGCCGGAGGGCCGGTACGGCGAAAGGGCCCTCCGTCGGGAGGGCCCTTCTGCGCCTCGGTGGCCAGGGACGGAGTCGAACCGCCGACCCTGCGATTTTCAGTCGCATGCTCTACCAGCTGAGCTACCTGGCCGTGCTCACTGCTTGCTTGGCGACCCCGACGGGACTCGAACCCGCGACCTCCGCCGTGACAGGGCGGCGCGCTAACCAACTGCGCTACGGGGCCTCAGGTGTCTGAAGCCTTCTTGCTGAACCGTGCCCCCAACGGGATTCGAACCCGCGTAGCCACCTTGAAAGGGTGGAGTCCTGGGCCGCTAGACGATGGGGACGGCGCCGCTGGCTTGTGGCGCGGTCCACGCCGTGGCCGTCGGGGACCGCAAA
>JAODNF010000087.1 GCA_025464915.1 Frankiales bacterium
GCACCACCGGCGACCCGACCACCGGCGGCACCACCGGCGACCCGACCACCGGCGGCACCACCGGCGACCCGACCACCGGCGGCACCACCGGCGACCCGACCACAGGTGGCACCACCGGTGACCCGACGACGGGTGGCAACGGCGGCGGCGGCGACACCACGACCGGTGGCGCCACCACCACCGGCGGCCAGGGCGGCGGCCCCATCACGGGAGGTGGCGGCACGATCGTGACGCCGACACTGCCGCACACCGGTGCTCCGGTGGCCCTGCTGCTTGAGGTCGCGGCGGGCATGCTCGCCCTCGGGTGCCTGCTTCTGCTCGGTGCGCGTCGTCGCGAAAGCGCCTGATGCACGGATCGACGCTGTAGCGTCCAGAACGTGGAGCGGCGGATCTACGGCATCGAGAACGAGT
The DNA here is from genome assembly GCA_025464915.1 of Frankiales bacterium. Lineage (GTDB taxonomy): Bacteria > Actinomycetota > Actinomycetes > Mycobacteriales > SCTD01 > RYN-111. The sequence goes on from JAODNF010000087.1 coordinate 412, forward strand.
ACGGCGTGACGTGCACGTTCAAGGGCCAGCGCCGCCTCAGCCCGGACGAGGTCGCGCGCTACCTGTTCCGGCGGGTCGTCAGCTGGGGCCGCAGCTCCAACGTCTTCCTGCGCAACGGCGCCCGGCTCTACCTCGACGTCGGCAGCCACCCCGAGTACGCCACCCCGGAGTGCGACTCCGTCCTCGACCTGGTGACGCACGACAAGGCGGGGGAGCGGATCCTCGAGGGCCTGCTCATCGACGCCGAGCGACGGCTGCGCGAGGAGGGGATCGCGGGCGACATCTACCTGTTCAAGAACAACACCGACTCCGCCGGCAACTCCTACGGCTGCCACGAGAACTACCTCGTCGGCCGGCACGGCGAGTTCACGCGGCTCGCCGACGTGCTCATCCCGTTCCTCGTGACCCGCCAGATGATCTGCGGCGCCGGCAAGGTCCTGCAGACCCCGCGCGGCGCGGTGTTCTGCGTGAGCCAGCGGGCCGAGCACATCTGGGAGGGCGTCAGCTCGGCAACCACCCGTAGCCGCCCCATCATCAACACCCGCGACGAGCCGCACGCCGACGCCGAGCGGTTCCGGCGGCTGCACGTCATCGTCGGCGACAGCAACATGTCCGAGACGACGACGCTGCTGAAGGTCGGCACGACCGACCTGGTGCTGCGGATGATCGAGGCCGGCGTCGTCATGCGGGACCTGACGCTGGAGAACCCGATCCGGGCCATCCGCGAGGTCAGCCACGACCTGACGGGGCAGAAGAAGGTCAAGCTCGCCAACGGCCGCGAGGCAAGTGCCCTCGAGATCCAGCGCGAGTACTACAACAAGGCCGAGGACTTCATCGCCCGGCGCGGGAGCGACGAGGTCGTGAAGCGGGTCATGGACCTCTGGGACCGGACCCTCACGGCGATCGAGTCCGGCAACCTCGGCCTCGTCGACCGCGAGATCGACTGGGTCATCAAGCACCAGCTCATCGAGCGCTACCGCGGCAAGCACGACCTCGCCCTGTCCAGCCCGCGCGTCGCGCAGCTCGACCTGGCCTACCACGACGTCAACCGCAACCGGGGCCTCTACTACCTGATGGAGCGCAAGGGCCTCCTCGACCGGGCGACGACCGACCTGCTGACCTTCGAGGCCAAGTCGGTCCCGCCGCAGACCACCCGCGCCCGGCTGCGCGGCGAGTTCATCGCGAAGGCGCAGGAGAAGCGCCGCGACTTCACCGTCGACTGGGTGCACCTCAAGCTCAACGACCAGGCGCAGCGGACCGTCCTGTGCAAGGACCCGTTCCGCTCGGTCGACGATCGCGTCGACAAGCTCATCGCCTCGATGTAGCCGTCGCGACGAGGTGACCTGAGCTGCGCTGGAGCGCGGGGCTGTCCCCCTCGTCGCCGCCCGGTGCGGGCGGGTAGCGTCGCTGAGATGGAGAAGCCGCAGATCACCATCCCCGACGGTCCACCGCCCGCCGACCTCGTCCTCGAGGACCTCACCGAGGGCGACGGCCCCGAGGCGGTCGCCGGCAAGCGGTGCTCGATGCAGTACGTCGGCCACTCCTGGTCGACCGGCAAGCAGTTCGACGCCAGCTGGGACCGGGGCGAGCCGTTCAGCTTCCAGCTGGGAGCGGGCATGGTCATCGGCGGGTGGGACCAGGGCGTGGCCGGCATGAAGGTCGGCGGCCGCCGCAAGCTCACCATCCCGCCGCACCTGGGCTACGGCGCCCGCGGTGCCGGCGGCGCCATCGGCCCGAACGAGACCCTCGTCTTCGTGGTGGACCTGCTCAGCGTCGGCTAGCAGCGACCTCGGACGGCCGGAGGCGGGCAGCCCGCCGCCGAGCCTGCTGCGTAGGGCAGCTCGCCGGTGACGATCCGCTGGCAGCCCGTCGTCTCGAGGCTTCCGGAGTGGCCCGAGCCGCACCGGCTCCCGCCGGGTGAGGCGCCGCTTCACGTCGTGCATGCGGGCGTCGGCGTCCCGCCAGGCGCCGAGGAGCCCCTCCCTGCCCCGGACGGCCACGCCCAGCGACGCGGACACGTCGGCCCCGAGCGAGCCGAACCACCCGAGCTGACCAGCAGCACTAAGGTCTCGCAGCGTGGCGGCGAAGAAGACGGAGCGGTTGCTCAACCTGGTCATCTGCCTGCTCGCGACCCGGCGCTTCGTGACGGTGCAGCAGATCCGCGAGGACGTGCCCGGGTACGACGCGGAGAACGAGGAGGCCTTCCGGCGGATGTTCGAGAGGGACAAGGAGGAGCTCCGCGAGCTCGGCGTCCCGCTCGAGACCGGGTCCAACTCGCACTGGGACGACGAGGTCGGGTACCGGATCGCCCGCCGTGACTACGAGCTGCCGGAGCTGGTGCTCGAGCCCGACGAGGCCGCTGCCCTCGGGCTCGCGGCCCGGCTCTGGCAGTCGGCGCCGCTGGCCGGCGCTACCGGATCGGCGCTGCTCAAGCTGCGGGCGGCCGGGATCGAGCCCCCGGAGGGCGCCACCGGCATCGAGCCCCGCATCGGTGCCAGCGAGCCGTCCTTCGAGGCCGTCCTCGCCGCGGCCACCTCGGGCCGCCGGCTCCGGTTCACCTACCAGACGGCGGGCCGGCCCGACGCCGAGCAGCGCCGGGTCGAGCCGTGGGGCGTCGTGTCGTGGCGCGGCCGCTGGTACCTCGTCGCGCACGACCTGGTCCGGGAGGCTCCACGGGTCTTCCGGCTGTCCCGGATCGTCGGAGACGTGAAGGCGGAGGGCGCCGAGGGCGCGGTGACCGTGCCGGACGGCGTGGACCTGCGGGAGATGGTCGTCCGCGAGGCCGACGAGATGCAGCCGCACCTCACTGCTCGGGTGCGAGTGCGCACCGGCAGCTGCTGGGAGCTGCGCAGGAACGCGACGTCCGTCACCCCCGACGAAGCGGGCTGGGACGTGGTCGAGCTCGGCTTCTCCGACGCGGGGCGCTTCGCGGACCGGGTCACGGGCTACGGGGCCGACGCCGTCGTCCTGGAGCCGTCCGACGTGCGCACGGCGGTCGTCGACCGCCTGACCGCGCTGGCCACGTCGTGAGCGGCTCGCTGGCCGAGCTGCCCCGCCTGCTCGCGCTCGTGCCCTACCTGCTGGCGCGTCCGGGGGTGCCGTTCTCGACCGCCGCGGCCGACTTCGGCATCAGCGAGGAACGGCTGCGCAAGGACCTCAACCTGCTGTGGCTGTGCGGGCTGCCGGGTCACTACCCGGGCGACCTCATCGAGATCGAGTTCGAGGGCGACACGATCACCCTCTCGGACGCGCAGGGCGTCGACCGGCCGCTGCGACTGACGGTCGACGAGGCACTCGCGCTCGTGGTGGCGCTCCGCACGCTCGCCGAGACGCCCGGGCTGGCGGAGCCCGAGCCGGTGCTGCGGGCGCTGGCCAAGGTCGAGGCCGC
>JAODNF010000136.1 GCA_025464915.1 Frankiales bacterium
CGCGGGGTGGCGGCGTAGGAGCGGTCGCCGACGTAGGCGCAACGGCCGGCGACGGCGAGCGGGCTGTTCATCCCGCGGCCGCCGAGGTCGGTGTGGCCGACCAGCTGAAAGCCCTTGATCGTGCCCGGCACCGACGGCGAGCCGACGGTCGTGACCGGACCTGCCTGGGCAGGGGTGAGCGGCAGGACGAGGCCGAGGGCGACGAGGACCAACCAGGAGCGGCGCATGCCGCAGCCTTCGACGTCGGGCCGTCAGCTCCTGCTGCGTGCTGCCCCTGCTGTCAGGAGCAGCAGCAGGCCGAGGGCCGCCACCCAGGGCGTCAGGCCGGTGCTCGGCAGCGGCGATCCTCCGCCCGCGACCGGCCGCGGTGTCACGGCGGCCCGCGCGCAGACGGACGGGTCGGCGGCCGCGTCGGCAGCACCGTTCGCCCCGCCGTTGCAGTTGCCGTAGCGGTCGTGGGGACCGCCGGGGGCCGTTGTGCTCGAGATGCTCGCGCCGTGGGCGTACACCGGTCGGTTGGTGAGGTCGACGTTCGTCACGGCCGCGGGATAGCGGACCTTGCTGGCGGCGACGGACAGCGTCGTCGCAGGCGTGACGCGGAACGGCGCGGACCGGAACGTGTAGTGGTTGGCCTGGACGAGGAAGCGGTAGGAGCCGGGTGCCTGGTCGCGAGGGACCTCCCACTCGGCGGTGTAGCGGCCGTTGTCGTCGACCTTCCAGAGGATCTGGAGCCCGAAGTCGTTGGTGGCCACTCCCCCACCGACCCGCTCGACCGACACGAACGGCTTGCCGACGCGCATGTCGAGCCCCTTGACCCCGCCGTCCCAGACGAGCTGCGCCCGCTGGAACCGCTGCGTCGTTCCCGGCTGGCTGACGACGCTGCCGTGCGCCGCGCCCGTGCCGAAGCGGGCACCGTGGTCGTTGGCACCGTTGCGCGGGTCGGCGTCGTAGGGCGCCACGGCGGAGGTGCCGTTGACCAGCGCCTTCGTGAGCAGCTGCAGCTGCTCGAGGAGCAGCACGGAGGACTCCCGGCCGTACATGGTCGAGCCGCCCTCGTAGTGCTGCGCGTCGTACTCCTGCGGGCTGGTGAAGTAGCTGAGGTACTCGTTGGCGAGGCCTGAGAGCTGAACACCCGCGATGCCGTGGCCCAGCGCCGTCAGCGCCACGGCGCCGCGCACGCGCCGGCCCATGTCGACGGTCATCTCCCCGGGAATGGTGGCGATCAGGTGGTTGCCCACGCGGGCCACGGTCAGCGGGACGGCCTTGGGGGTCGAGCCCGGGCTGACGAGCCCGGTGGGCACGATCACCTTGTGGCCCTGCGGCATGTCCAGCGGGTCGACCGTCGGCGAGGTCACCCCCTCGAACGGCTGCTTGGTGATGTCGTAGAGCGGCCCGCGACCCTCCTCCGAACCGGTGAACAGCGGCAGACCGGGCGTCGCGGTGGACGAGACCGGACCGTCGGCGGTGTCCTGACCGCAGAAGCACATCCGGGTCCAGCGGGTCGCGAGGGCCGGGTTGCCGTCGAGCTGCTTGCCGGCCAGCGTCCACGCCCTCATGAAGGCGTCCGCCTCGACCCGACCGACGTAGTCCGCCGCTGCGGGTCCGGACCGCGTCAGCCCGGCGGACTGGTCGCCCTCGTCGGTGTTGCCGTAGGCGTTGACGATGTCCTGCTTCGACGGCACGTGACCGAGTGCCCTGATGCGCTGCTCCACGAGCCGGGTCGCCGACCCGTGGTGGTCGGCGTTGTAGATGCCGAACTGGAACTTGTTCACCGTGCCGTGGTCGGCGAACGTCGACCACATCCCGACCGGGCCGACGCCGTCCTTGTCGACCCGCATCACCTGCACCTCGGGGTCGATGGTGTCGAGGTAGCCCTTGGGGTCGTCACTGACCTTGCCCTGCCCGAACGCCTTGGTGATGCCGTGGTCGCGCAGGTGCGCCTCGAGGCTGCGGTTCGCCGTCAGACCCGACAGCTTCGTGGTCGCCCACCCGACCTTGCCCGGCGCGAGGTCGTCGTCCGCGCGCTGGATCGCGAGCACCAGCTGGCGCACCTCGAAGGAGTAGAGCTGCGGGTCGAGCGCCCCCGTGACGTTCTGGTCGGTGAGGGTGCTGGTGGTCATGAAGACCGTGTTGTAGGTCTGGAACGGGTAGTAGCCGCTCGGTGCCGCGTGCGTGTGGCTCGCCGACACGATGATGTTCGACTCGCTGAAGCCGCGGTTCGCCAACCGCAGAGCCGCCGACTTCACGACCCCGCCGGCGATGCCGTTGAGGTCCTCCGCGACGAGGGCGATCTTCTGCGTCCCGCGCTTCAGCACGATCGCCCGCGCCTCGATGCGCGTGTGCACGCCGCGCAGCACGGCGTCCGACCGGACCCAGCCCTGCATGTAGTAGCCGGTGGGGCTGGTGATGTCGGCTCTCCCGACCCCGACCTGCAGGGTGTCGGCCGCCTGAGCCCGCTGCGTCGTGAGGAACAGCAGCGGCAGGAGCAGCAGGAAGGGAGCAAGGCGACGAACGTGAGGGGTTGTCACGTTCGGCAACATCCCATGCCCGGCCGGGAAAGTCGATCGTTCAGGCGTCGGCAGTCACGAAGTCGATCAGGTGCTCGACGCACTGCAGCAGGGGGACCTCGAGGTCGGCGTAGCTGCTCACCCGGGACAGGATGCGCTGCCAGCCCTCCCAGGTTTCGCCCCAGCCGAGCTGCGCGCACACGCCCTGCTTCCAGTCCTGCCCCCGCGGGACGGTGGGCCAGACGCGGATTCCCACGGCGGCGGGCTTCACGGCCTCCCAGACGTCGACGTACGGGTGCCCGAGCACCAGCACCTCCGGGTGGCTCACCCCGGCGACGATGCGCGACTCCTTCGACCCGGGCACCAGGTGGTCGACGAGAACGCCCAGGCGTTGCTTCGGTCCGGGCCGAAACGATCTGACATGGGCCGAAAGGTCGTCGATGCCGTTGAGCGGCTCGACGACGACACCCTCGACGCGCAGGTCGTGGCCCCAGACCTTCTCGACCAGCTCGGCGTCGTGCTTGCCCTCGACCCAGATCCGGCTGCCGCGGGCGACCCGCGCCTTGAGGCCGGAGACGTGCACCGAGCCACTGGCGCTCCGCGCCGCTCCGGCAGCGGCCGCCACAGGGCGTACCAGGGTCACCGGCCTGCCCTCCAGCAGGAACACACCCAGGGGGAAGACCCGCACCTTGCCGCGGGCGTCCTCCAGGCTGACGTTCTCCTTGTCGCACTCGACGACCGCGCCGCACCAGCCGCTGAGGACCTCTTCGACGACCAGCCCCGGCTCCGCGGGTGAGGTCGGCGGAGGCACCCGCTTCGGTGCGGCGAGGTCGATCCCGTCGTACATGCCCTGGACGCTAGGGGGCATCGTCTGCCCGGGCTCCTAGGCTGGCGGGCGTGTCGCTGAACCTGCCGCCGCGGAGCGCGCTGCTCGCGTGCTGGACCACCGCCTGGCTCGCGGGTGAGGCCTCACTGCCCGACCTGGTGGAGCGCGTGGCGGCGCACGACGGCGAGCACACGGTCACCGGGCTGTGGGTCGACGACCTCGAGCTCGAGCAGGGTGTGGCCCGGCTGCGTGCCGAGGGCGTCGCTCGGGTGCGGCTCGTGCTGCCGGCACCCGGCGACCCGCTCGGACTGCCCGGGCCGGGGCCGTTCACCACCGCGGCGCTCGCCGCCGGCGAGGGCGTCCTGGCGCTGCGCGCGGACGCGAGCGGGTACGGCCTGGTCCCGGCCCTCACGAACCACGGGTCGGCGCTCGACGGCACGGTCACGACGGTCCAGTGGGCGACCTACCCCGTCCTGGTTGCGGGTCCCGACCAGGGCCCCTTCCTGCACGAGGCGGAGCACGACCTGCGGGTAGGGGTCATGGAGGCCGCCCGCGCGATGGCCGACCTCGACGTCGCCCGCTGGAACCCGGAGATCGGCGACGCCTTGGACGACCTGAGGCGCGAGAGCCGCCGCGGCATCGACGAGGACGAGCTGCCGTCGTCCTGGCCTGCCCGGGCCCGCGACGTGCTGGTCCGGTCCCGCCAGCTCGCGGCGCTCATCAGCCTGGCCCAGCAGGACCTCGGCGGCAGCATCGACGCCCGTGAGGCCGACGCGCGGGCCAAGGTCCTGCGCGACCTCGCCAAGGTGGTCCGGAGGGCGCGCGTGGCCGCGTACAACGCCGCATGAGCCTGCTCGTCACGGTCACCGGCAGGGACCACCCCGGTGTCACCGCCGCCCTCATGGACGTGCTCCACCGGCACGGCGCGACCGTCGAGGACGTCGAGCAGGTCGTCGTCCACGGGCGGTTGCTCCTGGGCGTGGTCATCGCCGGCGAGGGCGACGGGACCGCCGTCATGGCCGACCTCTCCGCGGCCGCCTCCGACGTGCGGGTCACGGTGGAGTTCACCGCGCTCGAGGACGCCGAGCCCCGCGCCCGCGTGACGCACCACGTCGTCGTGCTCGGCGCGCCGCTGCCGCCCGCCGCACTGGGCGCGGTCACCCGCGCGATCGCGACCGAGGGCGCCAACATCGAGGGCATCACCCGGCTCTCGAGCTGGCCGGCCCAGTCCTTCGAGCTGGTCGTGTCCGGCGGCGAGACCGACACCCTGCGCACCGCCCTCGCCGCCGTGGCCGTGGCCGAGGGCGTCGACGTCGCCGTCGAGCGCGCCTCGATCTACCGCCGCGCCAAGCGGCTCGTCGTCATGGACGTCGACAGCACCCTCGTGCAGGGCGAGGTCATCGAGATGCTCGCGGCCGAAGCGGGCTGCCTCGAGGAGGTCGCGAAGGTGACCACCGCCGCCATGGCCGGCGAGCTCGACTTCGAGCAGTCGCTCCGCGCTCGGGTCAAGCTGCTCGCCGGCCTGCCGGTCGACGCCGTCGACCGGGTGCGCGCCCAGGTCCAGCTGACCCCGGGGGGCCGCACCCTCGTCAGGACGCTGAAGCGCCTCGGCTGGACGGTCGGCATCGTGAGCGGCGGGTTCACCGCCGTCACCGACGACCTGCAGCGCGAGCTGGGCCTGGACCACGCCCTGGCCAACGTCCTCGAGGTCGTCGACGGCCGGCTCACCGGGGACGTCGTGGGGCCCGTGATCGATCGCGCTGCCAAGGCGGCCGCGCTGCGCAGGTTCGCCGAGGAGGAAGGGCTGCTTCTGGAGCAGACCGTGGCCATCGGCGACGGCGCCAACGACCTCGACATGCTGGCTGCCGCCGGCCTCGGCATCGCCTTCAACGCCAAGCCGGTCGTCCGCGACGCGGCAGATGCTGCGATCAGCGTGCCGTTCCTGGACAGCGTGCTGTTCCTGCTGGGGATCCCGCGCGACGAGGTGGAGCAGGCGCTCTAGCGAGGAAGGCAGCAGCCCGACGGGCACACGTCGTGCAGCGCGATCCCTTGCGGCGCAGGCATTCCGCTCACCCGCTGGCGCACCAGCCGAGCCAGCATCGCCACGAACTCGGGATCGGTTCCGACCGTGGCCGCACGGCGCAGCACGAGGTCCGGTGGGATCTGCGAGCGCAGCTGCACGTCGAGGTCGTAGACCACCTCGACGTGGTCGCTGGTGAACCCGATCGGCACGACGACGACCTCACGGGCGCCGTCGTCGTACAGGCCCTGCACGTGGTCACCGACGTCGGGCTCGAGCCACGGGATGAGCGGCGGGCCGCTGCGGGACTGCCAGACCAGGTCCCACGGCCGGTCACCCGCGACTGCGGCGCTGGCCAGCCGCAGGGTCTGCTCGTAGGCGCCGCCGTCAGGCCCGGAGGCGGCAGCCATCGAGAGCGGTACGGAGTGCGCCGTGAAGACGAGACGGGGGGCGGCCAGTCCCTCGCAGGCCCCCGCGACACCGCGCCGCATCGGGTTCAGGAACCCGTCCTCGGCGTAGTAGTGCCGCAGCTTGCTGACGGGTACCGGACCGACCAGGTCCTCCTGGTACTGCCGGCAGCCCGAGTACGACGGGAAGGCGCTGGTGACCACGGCCAGGGCGTGCGTGACGCCGTCCGCCGCCATCGTCGCGAGGGTGTCCTGCACGAAGGGGTGCCAGTTGCGGTTGCCCCAGTAGACCGGCAGCTCCGGCACGGCGGCCTGCAGCGCGGCTTGCAGCTGCCGGCACTGCTCGTTGATCGGGCTCACTCCCCCGAAGCGCTCGAGGTAGTGGGTCGCCACGACCTCGAGTCGCTCGCGGGGGACGTTGCGCCCCCGGGTCACGTTCTCGAGGAAGGGCAGCACGTCGTCCGGCCCCTCAGGGCCTCCGAAGCTGGTCAGGAGCAAGGCGTCGATCGTCATCTCGGGTGCCAGTCTGCCGGTCCCCTAGGTTGACGGCATGCCGGGACCTGTGGCGCTGGTGGGAAGCGGCGAGTACCTGCCCGTGATGCTCGAGACCGAGCGCCTGCTCCTCGAGGGCAGACGGCCCCGTTACGTGCAGGTGCCCACCGCGGCAGCCCCGGAGGGCGAGGAGTCCCTGAACCGCTGGATCGCGCTGGGCGTCGAGCAGGCCGGCCGTCTCGGCGTGGAACCGGTGCCGGTCGTGGCCCGTGACCGGGCAGAGGCCGACAACCCGGATCTCGCCGCTCTGGTTGCGGGAGCGGGCCTGGTCTACCTCAGCGGCGGCAACCCGCCGTACCTGTCCTCAGTCCTGCGCGGGACCGCGCTGTGGGCGGCGATCCACGCTGCCTGGCAGGCCGGGGCGGCCCTGGCCGGGTGCAGTGCCGGGGCGATGGCGCTCACAGGCTGGGTCCCTGACATCCGCGACGCCGACGCGCCACCGGACCCTGGGCTCGGCGTCGTGGACCTCCGCGTCATCCCTCACTTCGACCGGATGAGCGCCTGGCTGCCCGACATCGGCGCGCGCTACCTGGCCGGCCACGACGGCCCGGTCGTCGGGATCGACGAGGACACGGCCATGGTGCGGTTCGACGAGGACTGGGTCGTGCACGGACGGCAGTCGGTCTGGGTCCTCGACGGCCGGAGCCGGGTGGAGTTCCGGGGCGGCGAGACCGTCAGGCTCGCTTGAAGGGATCGGGCTGGTTGGCGCTCAGGTCGGCGCGCGGGCACTCGTCGAGCCTCAGGTCGCCGAAGGCGAGCGCGTCGTTGCAGAGCCGGTCCACGTCCCAGCCGTCGCGCTGCCCCGCATCGGTGATGGTCACGCGGTAGATCGTGATGTCGTACTTCGTCGGTGTTCCGTAGGCGATGCCGACCGTGCCGACGAGCTGCGACTCGCCCCGCATGCCGCGTGGGCCGTTCCACGCCTGGTCGTAGCGCTGCCAGAGGCCGGCGCTGACCGACCAGACCCCGCCGCGGGAGACGTCGCGGTGCTCGAGCTCCCGCAGCACCGCCTTCGCCGTGGAGTCGGGCACGATCGCCGAGGGGCGCAGAACGTGGGTCAGGTCGCTCATACGGGTGATGGTCGCCGATCACCCTCGGGAATTCATGCCTTTCGGAAAGGATCCGCCGACGGCTGCATCAGCGTCGTCCGCGGGCAGCTCGCCAGGGACAGGTCGGCGTACTGGAGCGCGTCGTCGCAGAGCTGGTCGACGGACCAGCCCGCCTCGAGGCCGTGCTCGGTGACCGTGGCGCGGTAGATCGTGATGTCGTACTTCGACGGCGTGCCGTAGACGACGCCGATCGTCCCGAGCAGCTGCGCGCTCCCGCGGGAGCCGGTGTCGCCGTCCCAGGGCTTGTCGTAGCGCTGCCAGAGGCCCGCGCTCGCGCTCCACACACCGCCGCGGCTCACGTCCCGCTGCTCGAGCGCCATCAGGACGCGGTGGGCGTCCTGGTCCTTCAGCAGGGCCGAGGGCCTGATGACGGTGATCTGCTCGGGCACGCACCACATCCTGCCAGTACCGTCCTGGCGCATGAGAGCGATCCAGATCAGCGAGTTCGGCGGGCCCGAGGTCCTGAAGCTCGTCGAGCTGCCCGACCCGGTCGCCTCCGACGGCTTCGAGGTCGTCACGGTGACCAGCTCGGGAGTCAACTTCGCGGACACGCATGCGGCTGAGAACTCCTACCTCGCACCCCAGGAGCTGCCGCTCATCCCGGGCTCCGAGGTCGTCGGCACGCTGCCGGACGGCACCCGCATCGCCGCGTTCACGATGACCGGCGGCTACTGCGAGAAGGCCGTCGTGCATCCCGCGATGACGTTCCCGCTGTTCGACGAGGTCACCGACGGGCAGGCCCTCGCCCTCATGGTCCAGGGACTCACGGCCTGGCACCTGCTCCGCACCTCCACCCACCTGCAGCCGGGCGAGACGGTCGTCGTCCACGCTGCCGCCGGTGGCGTCGGCACGCTCGCCGTGCAGCTCGCCAAGCACTGGGGCGCCGGACGGGTGATCGCCGTCGCCTCCTCCGAGGACAAGCTCGCGCTCGCCAAGGAGCTCGGCGCCGATGTGGGGGTCCTCGCCGGCGAGGACGACCTCAAGGGCGCGCTGCGCGACGCCAACGGCGGCAAGGGCGTCGACGTCGTGCTGGAGATGGTCGGGGGCGCGACCTTCGATGCCTCCCTGCGCGCGCTGGCCCCGTTCGGCCGGGTCGCCACCTTCGGCATGGCCTCCCGCCAGCCCCCGAAGCCCATCGACGCCGGCAGCCTGATGGCCCGCTCGACCGCGGTCGTCGGCTTCTGGCTCGCGCACTGCCTCGGCCGGCCGGAGCTCCTGCAGCCGCAGATGAAGGAGCTGCTCGCGCTGGTCGCCGAGGGGACCTGACGCCGCTGGTCGGCGGCACCTACGCCCTCGCCGACGCCCGGCTCGCCCACGAGGCGCTCCGCTCTCGCGGCTCGATCGGCAAGCTCGTCCTCGACCTCTGACCCTTGCGTCCGCTCAGGTGGACACGCGGGTACGACGGTCGGGCGGACGCAGCAGAGCCGGCGCGGCCTTGCGTCCGCTCAGGTGGACACGCGGGTACGACGGTCGGGCGGACGCAGCAGTCAGGCGGTGTCCTCGACAGCCTCGATCTTGGGGCAGGGGCACGGGTCGTCGTGCCAGGCCCGGCGGCAGCCGGCGGGGTAGGTGAGCTCGCGGACCACGCGCGCCGGGTTCCCGGCCACCAGGCAGTCGTCGGGGAC
>JAODNF010000137.1 GCA_025464915.1 Frankiales bacterium
GGTGAACGTCGAGGCGTTCATGCCGTGCTCGGCGGCGCTCACGAAGTAGGCGTCGACGGCCTTGGTGTGGGCCGGGTCGGGGTCGCCCTTCCAGCGGATCATGAAGCGCTCGACGATCGTCGCGGCCTTGTCGACCTCGCTCTGCGGGACCATCGGCTTGCCGAGACCGCGCGCGCTCTGCGCGACGAAGGCAAGGGCCATCACCGAGGTGCGGGCCAGGTCCTCGCGGATCTGGTCGACGTCGATGTCGAGCATCTGCTGCAGCCCCCAGGCGGGCGCGAGCATGGCGATCGCGGACTGCACGTCGACCCGGATGTCGCCGGAGTGCACGGGCAGGGGGAACGGCTCCGCCGGCGGGAGGCCGGGGTTGAACTTGCCGTCGACCAGCAGCCCCCAGACGTTGCCGAAGCTGACGTTGCCGACCAGGTCCTCGATGTCGACGCCGCGGTAGCGGAGCGCGCTGCCCTCCTTGTCGGGCTCGGCGATCTCGGACTCGAAGGCGACGACGCCCTCCAGTCCAGGCTTGAAGGCGGTCTCGTCAGCCATCGGTTGCGGCTCCTCAAAGTGTCTTGGTGCGGTCATTCTGCCAGGGTGGTCCCATGACGGACCTGTCGGCCCTGCGCCAGGAGTACGCCCGCGCAGGACTGTCCGAGCAGGACCTCGCCCCGACCTGGCACGAGCAGCTCGGCCGCTGGGTCGTGGACGCCCGCCCGGTGCGCGAGTTCAACGCGATGGTGGTCTCGACCGTGTCGCCCGAAGGGCGGCCCTCGTCCCGCAACGTGCTGCTGAAGGGCTTCGACGAGCGGGGGCTCGTCTTCTTCACCAACCTCGGCAGTCGCAAGGCGACCCAGGGCCTCGAGCAGCAGTGGGTGTCGCTCTGCCTGCCGTGGATCGACCTCGAGCGGCAGGTCTGCGTCGAGGGGACGGTCAGCCAGGTGTCACGTGAGGAGTCCGCCGAGTACTGGGCCACGCGACCCCGCGGCTCGCAGCTGGGGGCGTGGGCGTCACGGCAGTCCGCGCCCGTCACCAGGGCGGCCCTCGAGCAGCAGATGGCCGCTGCCGAGGAGCGGTTCCCGTCCGACGTACCCCTCCCTGAGTTCTGGGGCGGGCTCCGGGTGGAGCCGGTGTCGGTGGAGTTCTGGCAGGGCAGGAGGTCACGGCTGCACGACCGGCTGCGCTACCGCCTCGCGGGCGAGCGCTGGGAGGTGGAGAGACTGTCCCCATGACGACCGCTGCCCCTCGTCGTCGGCTCACCCTGGACCTGTCGCCGACCCGCGTCTCGCCCGGCTTCCGCAACCTGCTGATCGGCGACGCCGTCTCCGTTGTCGGCACCCAGGTCACGGCCGTCGCGATCCCGCTGCAGGTCTACGCCCTCACGCACTCGGCGGCGACGGTCGGTCTGGTCGGGCTCACCGGACTCGTGCCGCTCATCGTCTTCGGCCTGTACGGCGGCGCGGTGGCCGACGCCGTGGACCGCCGCCGGCTCGTCCTCATCACCACGACCCTGCAGGCGGTGCTGTCGACGATCCTGCTGCTGCAGGCCGTCCTCGACCTGCGCTGGACCTGGCTGCTGTTCGTCGTCGTCGCCGTGCAGGCCGGCCTGTTCGCCCTCGACTCGCCGGCCCGCCAGGCCTTCATCCCGAACCTGCTGCCCAAGGAGCTGCTGCCCGCGGGCAACGCGCTGCGGCAGGTCGAGTTCAACGTCGGCATGACGGGCGGACCGCTGCTCGCCGGCGTGATCGTCGCGGCGTTCGGCTTCGGCGCCGCGTACGGCCTCGACGCAGTCTCGTTCGCGGCCTCGCTGTGGGCGGTCGCGTCGCTGCCATCCATGGCCCCGGTAGGCGGCGGCCGCAAGGCGGGTCTCGCCTCGGTCATCGAGGGGCTGACCTTCCTTCGCACCAGGCGCGTGCTGCTGCTGACCTTCGTCGTCGACATCATCGCGATGGTCTTCGGCATGCCCCGCACGCTGTTCGCGCCGCTGTCCGACCACGTCTTCGGTGGTGGCGAGGCCGCAGCGGGGGCGCTCTACGCAGCCATCCCCGCCGGGGCCCTGCTGGGCGCGCTCTTCGGCGGCTGGCTCGGCCACGTGCACAAGCAGGGCGCTGCCGTCGTCCTGGCCATCGTGGCCTGGGGCGGCTGCGTCATCGGCTTCGGCCTGACCTCGCACCTGTGGTTGGCGCTCGTCCTGCTCGCCGGCGCCGGCCTCGCCGACATGATCAGTGCCGTCTTCCGCACGTCGATCCTGCAGGCCGCAGCACCCGACGACATGCGCGGTCGGCTCGGCGGCGTCTTCATCGTCGTCGTCGCAGGAGGACCCCGGCTCGGAGACGGGCGCGCCGGCTCGTTCGCCTCGTGGTTCGGCCTGCAGGAGGCGGTCTGGATCGGCGGTGCGCTGGTCATCGCCCTCACGCTGCTCGTCGCGCTGATGGTGCCGAGGTTCCTGGCGTACGACTCCCGCGACCCGCACGCCTGACCTCCCGCGCACTTCTCCCTGCAAGTGCCTAGCGTGCGTTGCATGCGACGACTCGTGGTGCTCGCCCTGCTCGTTACCTTCCTGGGTGTGCCTGCCGCTCAGGCGGCGCCGCCGCCCGAGGTCCTGGCCTGGACCACGAGCGCAGGAGCGTGGGTGTCAGTGGGCGGT
>JAODNF010000124.1 GCA_025464915.1 Frankiales bacterium
CGGTGTACTGGGAGCCGTCGGGTAGCCCGCTGTGCGGTGTGGCGATGTGGTGCAGGAGACGGACGAGTTCCGCGTTGCTCAGCTGTCCGTCGGTCAGCGGGCCTCTCGCCGCGTGGCTTGGTCCGACTGCCAAGAGGCCCGGTCGGACCTGTGTCTGGTGAACCTCGTTGCGGGCAGCACTGATGAGCAGCGCGGCCTCACCGGCGGTACGTGGAGTGGCGCCGGAGGTTCCTCCGAAGTGCTGGGTGCCGGTCAAGCTGTCGGGGGCTGCGGCGAGGAACGAGAACTGCTCACCGGTCTCGTAAGGCCGGACGACATTGCCGAACTCGTAGTAGGGGTCGGTCTCGTTGGTCTGGCCGGGCGTCCAGGACTGCCCGCTTGCCGTGACGCCGCCGACGAGGTAACTCTCCGGCAGGCCGTTCGGTGCCACGAGGGGCTCGGGCTGGTCGGTGGTGTTCCCGGAGCTGCTGAACAGCTGGTGCCCGGCGCCCGTGAAGGTCCGGACGTCGGCGGTGGCAGCACACTGCGTCGGATCGTCGAGCGTGCTGATCTGGTAGTCGCTGGTAGAGGCGAGATCGACCCAACCGGCGTGACTGAGCCAGTCGTAGGAGCTGGTCTGGCTGGCGTTGCTGAGGGCGACGACGACGAGCGCGTTCGGGTCGGTGCCGTAGCGGCTGCCGGTGATGCTGTCCGCGACGCCAGTGGCGTGGACTGCGTCGCTCTGGGCGGCGTCGTAAGGACTGTCGCCGGTATTGATAAGCAGCAACCTGGTGCCTGCCACCGCATAAAGCACGCCGGGACGGAGGTGTCCGACAACCCCCGCTTCCACGCTCGCGTGCCGAGAGTCGAACGTGCCGCGGCCGGGAAGCGTGACCATGACCGGCCGCGGCATGTCTGGCGGGTAGATCGGCGAGCCGCCATCTGAGGTGCGGAAGTCTTCATGCAGGACGTTCACGCCGCCGATCTCGCCGACGACCGCAACCACAACCGCCGGAGCAGGGGCCACGCCGGCCTTGGCCGTGAACGACGCAGCAGCGACCGCCAAGGCAGCGCCCATGACGGCGGCGAGAACACGGCGACGCAAAGTGGACTCCTGGAAATGGATACAAGCCATTTCGACGTCGACAGACCAATTCCTGCCCCACGGACTCCTGAGTTCAGAGCCTGAGGAGCACGCCTTCTTTGCTCAGGCCGGCGGTCTGCGACGGGAGCCGGCCTTCTCTGTGCGGCATCGGCGATCGCTACCTTCGTTGCCCATGGGCTTCTTTGGCACGTTCGCGTACAGCGGTGCTCGGTTCGTAGGGGAGTCGGCCGAAGCTTCTCCTTCGCTCGTGATTGAGATTCATGACAGCGACATCGCAACCATCGATTTCGAGCCGTCGGGGGCTGCCAAGGGTCGCTTCTACCTTGGGACGGAACCTCGTATCTACTTCGAGGACGACGCTGCCAGCGCGCCCGTGGATAGGTCCGCGGAGGCGGCGGCGTTTGCCGGCTGGATCCGTCGGGTGACGGCGCGTGAAGTCGCGCCGGAGGCGATCGAGCAGCTGATGGCGAGCGAGGATCCCGAGGCAGATCCAGTCGATGACTTTGCGGAAGACACGGTGCAAACGCTGCTTACCCTCGCGGGTCTGCCCCTGCCGAACGCCTTAACCGGAGCAGAGCCCGCGGCGGCCCCGCCGCCGGTCCCCGTGAAGCGGAAGGGCTGGTTCCGCCGCGGGTAGGTGCCGCTTCCGAGCGTGAGTGTCCGGCCTTCTTCGGTGAGCGCGGGCGAGGCGTTCGGAAGCGCTCCCGGAGTTGCTGCGTGGCCGTAGCGTCCGAGGCATGGACGTTGATGGGCTGCTCGTGCGCGAACAGGTTGAGGCCTTGCTCGTCTCGGGGATTCGGTGGCGGGTGGCTTTCTGCGGGATGCGCGAGGAGATCGAGGAGGGATCCGGGCTGGCCAGCTTTCCTCCGGTGATCCTGGGCGACGTGCCGACACCCGCCGCGATCCGGAAGCTTCGTCGAGGGGGAAACAGCCGTCCGACATATGCATTCGCCCGGCTGGTTGAGGACGAGCGTGGACGCTTGCTCGACGTGGAAGAGGGTTAGTCCGCCGTGCGGAGGCGGAACACTCGGGTGCAGCAGTGGGACAAGTACGTGCAACGCATCCCGTCGACCTCGAAGACCCCGCCCGGTTACTTCCGCCAGACGCACCGTGCCGTCCGCATGGCTGTCGTCCTCCAGGATGGCTCACCCGTTCAGCCAGCGGTGGACGCAGCGCTCGCCGAAGCGAAGGCCACCGGCGAGGGGCCGAAGCGCTTTCCAGTGAAGTTCATCGCGCCTCTGCAGGGTCGACGCTGCGATGCCCGTCCGGGCGCGCAACCGCACTGGGTGACGAGTGTCCGGATGAGCACTCGGCCCGTGGCGGGGCCACCCTCGCGCACCGCTGAGAAGTGCCGCTACATGACGTGCCCGCGTGGCTGTCCGCGACCAAGCAGGTCACTTCTGCAGCGGCAGCACCATGAGCTCGTTCGCGGAGCGGAACCCGAGCCGGCGGTAAAGGGGCACCGACAGCTCGGAGGGCGCGAGCACGAGTCGTACCAGGTCGTGGTGCTGGGCGAAGTCGATCGCCGCCTGGACGAGCGATGCACCAACGCCCTGGCCGCGAGCCTCGGGCTCCACGAACAGGTTGGCGAGGTAGCCCCAGCGGCGGGCCGGCTTTCCGGGCGACGGCATCCGCTCGAAGAGCTTCACGTTGACCATGCCGCAGGTGCGTCCGCCGTGCTCGGCGATCCACCAGGCTCGGGTCGGCTGCTCCTCGTGGAACCAGTGGCGGAAAGCCGTCGAGAAGTCGGTGGTCGGATCCACGCCCCGCCATCGGGCGCGCAGGCGCACGAGCTCATCGACATCTGCTGGGCTGGCTTCTCGCACGGGCATGCCGCGCAGTATCCGGTTGGCGGGAAGACCTGGCGATGACAGCGTCGCGTCATGTCCGACGAACCCGAGGTGCTGACCGGCGGAAACACGAACCCGGCGGTGCTGCGGTTCGGTGACGAGGTGGAGCGCACGGCGGGGTGGTGGACGCCCGCCGTGCACGACGTGCTGCGGCATCTCGAAGCGCAGGGCTTCCCGGCCCCGCGATCGCGCGGGTACGCCGGTGAGCGCGAGCGCGTGACGTACATCCCTGGTCCCGTCGTCCACCCGGACCACTGGGACCTGCTGACGAGCGACCCGGCGCTGGCCGCTGTCTTCGGTCGCATCCGTGACCTGCACGCCGCGCTGGGTCCTCACACGCCTGCGGCCGGCGCGCGGTGGCACGCGGTTGGCGCCGATCCTTCCGAGGCTGCGGAGATGCTCTGCCACAACGACCTCGGGCCGTGGAACCTCGTGCTCAGCGACGAGGGCTGGGTGTTCATCGACTGGGACCTGCTCGCACCCGGGAGACGTGACTGGGAACTGGCGTGGGCGCTGATGACGCTCATCCCCATCAACCCGGAGTTCGGCTTGGCCGTCACCGACGTCGGCAGGCGCTTCGCCGTAGCGCTGAGTGCCTATGGCGTGCCCCGGTCCGAGTGGCCGGGCGTCATGGACGTGGTCGTCGAACGGGTCCGGTGGGCGGAGAGCTCCATCCGCGAGGGCGCAGCTCGTGGGGACGAGCCGTGGGTGACGCTGCTGGCCACGGGCCACGCCGATGTCTGGCACAACGCGGTGCTGCACGCAGAGGAGCATCATCAGGCCTGGTTGGACGTGGCGACGGTCTAGGTTCGGGACATGGGGCCGCTCATCGCCATCTCCGGGATCGACGGGTCGGGCAAGACGACACAGGCGGCGCGGCTGACGTCGTACCTGCAGGACGTGACTCACGCACGACGCGGGTGAAGACCCGCCTGATGGCGCAGCAGGGGATCTTCGCGCTCTCGGAGAGGCAGACCGCGGACCCGTCGACTACCACCCGCTCATCCCGGCAACGCTGCGGGGTTCACCCTCGCGCGCGACGTCCTCGCGTGGTCGCGGACACCGCTCAGCCCTGCGGGCGACGGTGCACCGGTGGTGTGGGACCGGTCTCTGCTCTACTACGAGGCGTACTCCCGGGGCCTACGGCGGCGACATGACGTGGCCGCTCCAGCTGCTGGCCCTCGAGGTGCTCGCGGCTGCACGGGAGGAGTACCTGTCGCTGGCGCGCCTGCGGCCGGAGGTCGTGGTGACGGCCGAGCTGGCGCGCTTGGCCGAGCCGCTGATCGGGCGCGAGAGCTGAACCTGGCATCCTTGACGGCGGCAGTTCCCGACAAAGGAGTCGATCATCAAGGGCATCGTCCTCGCCGGCGGTTCCGGCACACGGCTGTACCCGATCACCAAGGGTGTCTCGAAGCAGCTGATGCCGGTCTACGACAAGCCGATGGTCTACTACCCGGTCTCGACGCTGATGCTGGCGGGGATCCGGGAGATCCTCATCATCACGACGCCCGAGGACCAGCCGTCGTTCCAGCGGCTGCTCGGTGACGGGGCCGCGCTCGGGTGCCGGTTCGAGTACGCCATCCAGGAGGCTCCGAACGGGCTGGCCGAGGCGTTCATCATCGGCAAGGACTTCATCGGCGACGACAAGGTCGCGCTGGTCCTCGGCGACAACATCTTCTACGGCCAGGACTTCGGCGACCAGCTCGCGAAGTACGCCGACGTCGACGGCGCGGCAGTGTTCGCCTACCACGTGTCCGACCCTGAGCGATACGGCGTCGTGGAGTTCGACGACTCCCGCAAGGCGCTCTCGATCGAGGAGAAGCCGACCGCGCCGAAGAGCAACTACGCCGTCGTCGGCCTCTACTTCTACGACAACGACGTGGTGCGCATCGCTGCCGAGATCGAGCCCTCGGCTCGCGGCGAGCTCGAGATCACGACGATCAACCAGCGCTACCTCGAGTCCGGCAAGCTGCAGGTCGAGACGATGGGCCGCGGGACCGCCTGGCTCGACACGGGCACGTTCGCGTCGATGATGCAGGCGTCGCAGTTCATGCAGGTCATCGAGGAGCGGCAAGGCCTCAAGATCGGCTGCATCGAGGAGATCGCCTGGGAGCAGGGCTTCATCGACGACGAGGGCCTGCGGACGCTGGCCAGGCCGCTCGCGAAGTCCGGCTACGGCGAGTACCTGCTCGGCCTGCTCCACTAGGAGACCGCTGAAGATCGGCTCACTGATCCGCGAGGCGCACTGAGACCTCATGGGTCCGGGGAAGCGGCCGTGCAACCTCGTGCTTCGCCCGCTCACGTGCTTCCTCTTCCGTGCGGTGGCACAGCAGGCAGCGAGCGCGTGGCGTCTCGGACGCGGTGGCTGACGGCTCGGAGGTCGGGCCGGACGCCGCGGGCTGGGGCGCCCGGGTGCCGCAGCTCGCGAGGGCCAGGACCGAGGCCACGACGACGAGTGCGCGCTTCACTCCCCGCGGCTAGAGGAGGGCGTCGAAGCGGACGACGATGGCGACCGTCGCGCTGGTCGAGCGGGCGCGATCAGGTCGCTACTCGCCCCTGGACCCGAGCCGACGTCAGGCTGAGCGTCGCGTGCAGGGCCCAGCGGCGCACCATCGAGGGGGCGACGCCGAGCAGCCCGGCGATCTCGACGTAGCTGTGCCCGGTCTGCGCGAGATGCAGCACCTGACGGTGGCTCTCGGGAAGCGCCCGGTAGGCGGCCTGCACCCGGTCACGGTCGGACGTCACGAGGGTCTCCGGGGGGGCAGAGGCGGGGGTAGGGCTGTGCCGCCCCTGACGGTACGGGTCGCTGTCACCTCCGCGTCACCCCATCGGGTGGTCCAGCCGACTGCTCAGTCCGCGGAAAGCCCTGCAAAGTCAGGCAATGCCGTCACCCGCAGGGATGCGGACCAGCACCCTGCACCCCGGACCGTCGTTCTCGATGGTGATGTCGCCGCGGTGCGCCTCGACCAGGCCGCGGGCGATCGCCAGGCCCAGGCCGGCGCCGCCGTCGTCCGCCGGCGTTCGGGCCGCTGTCCCGCGGAAGGCGATGTCGAAGACCCGCGGCAGGTCCTCGGCGGGGATGCCCCCACAGGCATCCGCGACGACGAGGTAGGCCTGACCGTCCTGGGACCCGGCCTGCACGGACACGACGCCGTCGGCAGGCGTGTGCCGGATGGCGTTGGACAGCAGGTTGCGCAGCACCCGGCCGAGCTCGCGGACGCTGCCCTCCACCGGTGGCAGTCCCTCGAGGTCGGCGCTCTCCAGCCGCACTCCCTTGGCTGCCGCGACCGGCGACGCCGAGGCGATCGCGTCCGAGACCAGGTCTCCCAGCGACACCTGCTCGAGGGTCAGCGACAGGGTGGCGGCGTTGATGCGCGAGAGCTCGAACAGGTCGTCCACCATGCTGGCCAGCCGGTCCGCCTCGCGCCGCACGGACGCGTGGTAGCGGTCGACCGTCGCAGGGTCGTCGACGATGCCGTCCTCGAGGGCCTCGGCCATCGCGCGGATCCCCGCGAGGGGGGTGCGCAGGTCATGGCTGATCCACGCGACCAGCTCGCGTCGGCTCCCCTCGAGCGCCCGCTCCCGGTCGCGCGACGCCTCGAGCCGTGCGCTGGCCTCGGCCAGCTGACGGTCGAGGGCCGCCAGCTCGGCGGGCAGCGAACCGGCGGAGGTGTAGGAGCCGTCGCCGAGCGAGGCCGCCGCGAGTCCGAGCGCGTGGCTGCCTGCGACGACGGCCCGGGCCAGCACGACTGCTGTCAGCACGCCGACGCCACCAGCCACCAGGCAGACGACCACCAGGACGCCGAGGTCGTGCTGCGAGAGGAACATCGACTTGGCCGCGACCAGTGCTGCTGCGAGCACGCCGACAACCCCCACCAGGGCGACCACCGTCGTGCTGAGGACGAGGGAGCGCCGGGACAGCAGCCTCAGGGCGAGGACGCCGAGCAGGGCGATGGCGAGCGCGCTGCCGGCGGCCAGCAGCACGACGACCAGCAGGTCAGGCATCCTGCGGCTCGTAGCGGTAGCCGACGCCGAAGACGGTCACGACCCTGGTCGGGTGCTGGGTGTCGGCCTCGATCTTCTCCCGCAGCCGGCGGACGTGGACGGTGACCGTCGAGTGGTCGGCGTACTCCCAGCCCCAGACCTGGCGCAGCAGCTCCTCACGGCTGAAGGCCTGGCGAGGGTGCTGCATCAAGAAGACCAGCAGGTCGTACTCGCGGACGGTGAGGCTGAGGACGGCGCCGTCGAGGGTGACCTCGTGCGCGCCGACGTCGACCGTCAGGCCGCAGTCGCTGAGGACCTGCGGCGGGCCGGCGACCAGCGGAGCCGAGGTGCGCCGCAGGACCGACTGCACCCGCAGGACGAGCTCACGCGGCGAGAAGGGCTTGGTCACGTAGTCGTCGGCACCGAGCTCCAGTCCTACGAGCCGGTCCGCCTCCTCGCCGAGCGCGGTCAGCATCACGACCGGCACGGGCGCCTTCTCGCGCAGCTGCCGGAAGACCTCGAGCCCGTCGAGGCCAGGGAGCATCAGGTCGAGCACCACGAGGTCCGGCGGGTCGGCGAGCGCCTTGTCGAGCGCGACCCGACCGTCGGCCACGGTGTCCACGACGTAGCCGGCGTGCTCCAGGTAGCGCGCGACGACCTCGCTGACCGTGGGGTCGTCGTCGACCACGAGAACGCGCTGCGCCATGGCTTCATCGTCGGGCACGAACGCCTCCGCGGCCATCGCTGCGGCCGGACGTCACCAGGCCGTCATCCGATGGCGATCCGCTCTCGCCCCGAACCTGCCACGGATGGCTCCAGTCTTGCGCCGGTGACGAGGACACGCACCCGGTCGGCGCTAGAGGTCGAGAAGCCCTGCAGGTGTGACGATCTCAGGACCTGGTGCAGGCATCGACGAGCTCGCGGTACGCCGTCATCGCGTCCCTCGCGAGCGAGGCGTCATAGCTGTCGGTGTCATTGCGGATCCGCAGGATCCCGATGGTCGTGACGAGCTTCTGGACCGCCGGCTGCAGGGTGCCGGTCGCCTGGTCCTGGAGGGCACGCACCCTGGCCTGCGCGGCCTTGATCGCGTCGGCCTGTCCCGGGTCGGGGGTCTTGCTGCCGAGGGCGTGCAGGTCCTTGCCGAGCTGCAGGACGGGCGGCGCGAGCTCGCGGCAGGCGCCCGGTGAGAAGGCGTCCGACCTGGGCTGCGCGAAGGACGAGCCGCCGCTGCAGGCAGCGGCGAGGAGCAGGACGGGCACGAGGGCACGAACGCGCACGGGGGTTCTCCTGGAGGTGTAGGTAGGTCCGGGGCGGGCGTCGCCGCGCCCGCCCCGGACCAGCTTGCTACCTGACCGTGATGGTGGTCAGGGGGCCGTAGCCGGTGCTGTTGTTGCTGTCAGCACCGGTGAGGATGCGCACGTAGAACTGCTGCACCGAGCCGGACCTGAAGAACCGGTCGACCGGTGCCGCGATGGCCG